>DATLTL010000189.1:0-2677 GCA_035533635.1 Nitrososphaerales archaeon | reverse complement strand
CTCAACCCAGTGGGAAAGCGATCCAAGGAGCATCTATAACGGACTCGAACGAGTGACTTCAACTTCGGTCAGGACCTACGGCATGGTTTCAATGCTCAATGCTATCCTCCTATTTTTTCTAATTCTGTATCCATTATTTTTTGTTGCAATCTACGCTTCCCTGCATTCTATTAGTGTAGTACTGCTGGTAGGCTCTATCGCGAGCATCCTCAACATCGCAACTTTTCTCGCGCTGGCGGAGTTTGAAATGAATACAATCAGCGGAAAATTCGGTTTGTCGGCACTACTGTATCCTGTCGGTGGCATTCTCTTCATATCAGCTATAGTAAGCACCTCGATCAAGGTCTCCAATCAAACTGGGATCAAATGGAAGGGCCAAGAATACGTGCAATCTTTGCGAGACGAGTATTCCCATAACCCAAAATCGTAAAGACGGGTCATAAACATCTGAGTCAAGATGAGCAAAGAGCAGCCAGCCGGTTCCGAAAAGGAGCCTGAGCTGACAAAAGAAGAGAGGGAACTGATACTGAAAGCTTTGGCTTACTATCAGATTCATTTGTATGACGAGATGAGCAAGAAACCCGTTCGTGACCCCACGCTCGACGTAGACTACAAGAAAACAACAGTATTGATGAAGAGAATTCACAAACCGATCGAAAATAAAAAAAGAGTAGTCTGAATCAAGTTCTCCAGAACCGACGCGCCTAAACTCTTATGTCCGTGTGATTCATAGTGATTTTCGCTAATTGACTCTTTACGATCTTGCGACTCCGCTGCTCTACAGGATGGATCCTGAACGAGCCCATTCTCTCGGCGTCTTTTTCATGAGGTTTTTGCGCGAACAAAAGATCGATTATCCTTCGCAGCATGTCAAAACTTCCTTCGGAGAGATTAGAAATCCAATTGGCCTCGCTGCAGGTTTCGACAAAACTGGAAGTCATCTCTCAACGCTCCAAAAACTCGGATTCGGGTACATCGTTGCTGGAACGATCACTCAAGATCCTTGGCCGGGTCATCCAAAGCCGCGGATCGTGCGAAACGTCAAAGAGAAGACGTTGGTGAATGGTCTAGGCTTTCCCAACCCAGGTGCAGATGGTTTCATAGAAAATCTGAAGCGACAGAGGCTCAAGATTCCAATAGTCGCAAGCTTGAGCGGAAGGACGGAATCCTCTATTCTAGAATGCTATGAAAAGATCCAGCCGCATGTCGCCGCAATCGAGTTGAATTTGAGTTCCCCCAATACTGAGGATTTGAAAGATCTCAGGGAACTAGATGCATTCAGGCCACTTGCAAGTAAAATAGGTTCAATCAAGAAACGACCAACATTTCTCAAAGTCCCATCATTCTACGATGACGCTCAATCGCAACGGAACATGGAGATGATAAGGAGTTGGAGCGAATTTGGATTTGAAGGGGTAACCGCGAGTAATTCAATGCCGGTCAAAGAACCAAGACTTTCGATCGGGAGCGGAGGGTTTAGCGGCCCACCTCTCTTCAAGTACACCTTGAGTGCGATAAGAGAGATCAGAAAAATTGTCCCAAGCGGTTTCGAAATAAACTCGGTAGGCGGAATCTCGACTTCTGCTGAAATTGTGCAGGTTCTGGAAGCGGGCGCAAATACAGTGCAGCTCATGACTTCACTTGTTTACGGCGGACCGGGCCTGATCAAGGGATTGCTGGAAGAAATCGCACACCGTGAGAAGACAAGCGTAACAGTCGCAAAGATCGTCTAAGCTCTCATCCAGGCAGAATGAGAAAGACAATTTTGCAACATGAGACGAAACAGAACCCGATAACGGAAACTATAATAGTTCTGTAATAGTGCTGTAACTGCCATGCTCGCCAGCAACAAATCAAGGAAAATTGTGAATGTCAGCCAGTCTTTTATCTTGGGAGGTTCATCAGCATGAGCGTTACGCAAATGGAAGAAATGCAAGAGCGCGATCAGGTGCTGTTGGAGGAAAAGTCAAAATCTACAGGTAAACGAAATCCTCCAGCGAGAAACACATCGAGGTTTTGGTTCGAAAGGTTCCTCGCAGTAATCCAAAGGCAAAATCCGTCCGTAATTGACGCGACTTTCCTTAGCCAGATTGCTCCCAGCAACGAAGGAAAACTACTCGCGCAGCTAAAGTTCCTCCACGTGATAGATGAGCAGGGAAAAGCTACGCAATTGCTTCCGATGCTGAACATGGTTGGCGACGAGCAGAAAAAGGCGTTTCAGGAAATTGCAAAGAGTTCTTACCAAGACTTGTTAAGCGAGGTCAAGATCGACAAAGCTGTCCCGGATGACCTGGTCAATTTTTTCATCAGAAAGTACTCCTTCACGAGGGACAAGGGTATCAACGCTGCAAAATTCTTCCTATACCTGACGGAGAAGGGTGCTTTGCAAGTTTCTCCCGAGCTCGCGGGCTTTTCCGAGAAATCTAACTCTGGTTCCGGCCAAAACGGTTCATCGCAGACAGCCGTTCAGAAGCTTGCGGAAAGAGTCGCGAGGACTCCCCAGAGAGAGGCTAGAGCAGCTACTTCAATTGCGAGACAGCTTTCCCAGAGAGGGAATGCACCGGTGACTTTCTCAAATGAACAACCAATGATTCAGGCAAACATTAGCATCAAACTGGACAAGGACACCCCCAAGGAATACTGGGATAGAGTGCTGGCGCTTTTGGGTGAGCACAAG
>DATLTL010000188.1:0-3974 GCA_035533635.1 Nitrososphaerales archaeon | reverse complement strand
TCTCCGGCGTTTCTTTTTGGAAGCGCTCTTTATCTTGCGGTTGACGGCGTTCAGGATCTTCAAATCTTGTTCCAAGTTTTCCCCGTTCCTTCGGATCAGGGTCATTATGACGTTGAAGTGCCTTATCTTGACGCCTCGCCTAATGTATGCATTCAGGATCTGCTTCTCGTCTTTGGTGAAAACATAGCCTCTCAATTTATTACGCCATTACCTTGGCTTGACACCCATAATATAAACGCTTGGGATTTTCGCGCCTCGAAAATATAGGCGGTGGAACGATTGTAGTTGTGACCATAACAACAACAAGGGCCAGAAACATTTAATCGCGCCATCACGGCACGGAAGATAATGTCACTGCCCGATGCGACACAAGAGCTCCAAAGAACAATCTCCGATGCCTGTCAGTCAGGTAAGCAGGTCAAGCTCGAAAAAGGTGACTATGCCGTGCAAACTCTAGAGATACCTAAGAACTGCAAATTGCTTCTTTTTTCAAAAGACCGCGTACGAATCCTGTACAGCGGAAGGAGAAACAGACCCTTGTTCGTGCTCCAAGAGAATTCCGTTCTGACATTGCAGGAGAAGATCGAGATCTACTACAACACAAATAACGTCCAAGAAGTGAATCAGCTGATGATAAAGCACCGCGAGAGCGGGCCCGTGGAGATATCAAAGGTAGTAAAGATCTCGCTCTTCTCGATGAGGTAGATTACCACATCGTTGTCTCTTTGAACGGTCGTGGTTCCTTCTTGTGACTCGTTCCGCACCTGAGCTTGTGGCGCGTGAACTTCTTGGGACTGATCAATTTTCCGCACTTTGGACAGATAGGCATCGTTACACTTTCAATACCCGGATAAAGAAACCTTTAACGTTGACGGACTATATGAAATAATGTTTGAAGCATTAGCTGCCATCGTACCTCCTCCTAGGGGGTACCCCTTAGTTTTCAATGACTTCCTGTATGAAAGCAATTGGCTCGTTACAAGATTTGTATGAGCTATGTAAGAGTAATTAGGGCGGCTAGCTCTATTTAAGTGTCGGTCAACGATATGGACTCGAGGTGAAGTGGGGGATAGGTCCTCTGTAGTAATTCGCCGATTGACCTACTTGGTGTTCGAGCCTTTGGGAATGAATTTCATCGAAATTGAGTTTACGCAGTGCCGAGTGTTCTTCTTTGTGAAACCTTCGCCCAAGAATACGTGGCCCAAATGTGCGCCACAGTTCGTGCATTCGATTTCTATTCTCATCCCATCGAGATCTGGAAATCTTTTCACTGCACCCTTTATTTCATCATCGAAAGCTGGCCAACCGCATCCTGCGTCGAACTTGTCATCCGATCTGTAGAGTGGAGCATTGCATCTCTTGCAGACATAAGTCCCCTCCTCGAAGGTTTGATCATACTCACCGGTAAAAGCCATCTCGGTTCCCTTGTTGACTATGACCTCTTCTTCTTCCGGCGTCAGTTTGTTCAATAATTACTAGTGGCATCAAGTAATATTTCAACCATCGTGTTGATGGTGAGCTTGCCAAGCAAATTTTGCTACTTAATGCGCTACGACTGTTCCGGCGACCGAGTTTCCATTGGAGAAGATAATGTTGTAAACGTAGGATTGGCCGGAGATGATTCTGGTGCCGATATAGAAGGAGGTCGATGGGGTATTGAAATTGGTCACTCCAGATCTCTTGACGACTGCGTCGCTCTTCACGATGCAAGATGTTGAACTTGGGCACTGGTATATTGCAGGATATAATGTTGAATTTGTGTTTGAAATATTGATAATAATAATGGCGGCAGTGGGTTGATGATGCAGTTGTGAGGGGACCCGTAACGGAAAACTGAATGCTTGCGGTGCATTGAGTGATTTTCGCACTTGCCGTCCCCGAATAAAGGGTTGCGTCGTTAACTTGGAAGTAATTTGGCGGAGTCGTGGTAACTGTTACGGTCGAAAAACTTACTTGTGGTGTGATTACGGTAAAAAGAACAGCCAAAGTCTGCGTTACTGTGATTGGTCGATTTGCATCCCTTCCAACGGTGAACGACAGAGCTGCTGAGATGATTACAATGACGACACCAACAACGCGGTTACTGCTACACTTAGTCCGCTCTTTTTTTGAACCATTTTTTGGCTTGAGAGACCTTCCCAACAAATGAAAAGTAATTGTACCTGTGACCCAGGTAGTACACGCATTGAATCAAAACAAGATTGAAAACGCTCTTCTCTCATGGAGCGGAGGCAAGGATAGTTCGCTCAGCTATCACATTGCAAGACAGTCTAAAGATTATCAAATTACTGGGTTACTTACGACTGTTACTCAAGATTACCAGCGGATAAGCATGCATGGTGTTCGCCGAGAACTCCTTCAAAGCCAGGCGCAAGCTATGAAATTGCCTCTTCATGAAGTGATGATACCAAAACAAGCGTCCAACGAAATCTACGAAGAGAAAATGAAAGAGATGTTGCTTGAGCTAAAACATAGAATGAAAATATCCAAAGTGGTCTTTGGAGATTTGTTCCTCCAAGACATTCGGGCGTACAGGGAGAAATTCTTGGACACGCTTGGACTTGGCTGCGTATTTCCCGTGTGGGGAAGGAATACCAAGGAGCTCGCAAAATACTTCATCGAGAATGGTTTCAAAGCAATCATATGCTGCGTTGACCCTGGAAAAATTGGAAAGGAATTCTGCGGAAGACAGTTTGACAACAATTTCGTGTCCGAGTTGCCACGAGCTGCAGACCCATGCGGTGAAAACGGTGAGTTTCACACGTTTGTGTATGGCGGACCAATATTCCAGGACAATATTGATGTGAAGGTTGGATCTCTGGTGGAAAGAAACGGGTTCTACTTCGCAGATATTCTGCCGGCCTGAATCTACAAGATTGTTAGAGCAGCCGCGAGCGCTCCTGCTTCTGCTTGTAATAATGAATCAGCCCAACTTACAATCACAACGTCACCATTTTTTGGTTTCCCTTCAGATCTGATGGTTGTCCAAGGCTCAGTTGGACCAAGAGCCTCACAATCTGTATTCGCGGAGTTTTTGTCCACGCTTGGAACCATGAACTTGCCAGAAGAATAAATGACTGTGAGGGCGCCACCAGCTCCGACGCGAATTGAACCGTCTCTCTGCTCTATCCCACTGCGTATCTTGGTTTGATTGTCTCGAACCACTATAGACCAAGCATATTTTCCTAGTCCAATAGTTCTGGCTTCTACTTGTGAAGAGTACGGCAACGACTTTGTTATCCCAACAAATTCTCTTTTCCCCTTTTCGGTGAGCGAAGCGCCTTTGGCATCAACAACTATCAATCCGCTGTTCTTGAGTCTAGAAATCAATGTTCTTACTTCTCCCTGACCCAGTCCGGTGAGTTGGCCTAATCTTGTGCGCCCCAAATTTGTTTTAGATTTGCCAATTGCGAAAAGGGATTTCAGAATGTCGACTTCGCCATATGCCGCCTTTGGCCCTCTGTAGTCTGAAGCTAGTACAGCTTGAATCTGTTTTTTCAGTGGCATTTGCTATGTACTCACAAGACAGGGGAAAGCGTCATCCGAGACCATGAATGCAATTTCAAATAAATCTTCTCGAAGCGAGAGAATAAGCAGAATGTTTCGGTGGCTTGTAATCCGGGAATAAATCTGGATGAAGCAAGTACGCCATTATCTCCAATCCGTCCACAAGCCTCGGTCCGGATCGACTATAGTAAGATGAACTGTCTAGCACAAACACCTTTCCCTTCTTCACGGCCTTCAGATTGCTCCAGCTCTTTCTCTTGGTAAGCGCACTTATTTCTTTCAGCGTTCTTCGTACATCGTATCCGCAAACCGTAATGAAAATCACGTCAGGATCTGAATTCAAAACTTTATCCCAATCAACAACTGTAGAGGGTTCTCCAAATTTGCCAAGTACTTCCTTCCCACCTGCATACTTGACTAGCTCTGGCATCCAATGACCAGAACAATAAATTGGATCCATCCACTCA
>DATLTL010000187.1:0-12161 GCA_035533635.1 Nitrososphaerales archaeon | reverse complement strand
CGGTGGGGGATTATTCCTTGAAGTTTGTCTGGATGCATTACCACCGCCAAAAGCATGAGCGCTCCTTGTCGCAACCGGCTTTGGAACTCGCGCCGGAGTCCCTAGCTTTGAACAGTTGTTGCAGACTCTGAACACTCCTCCATCGATGTTTACAACCTGAACCTCACCACGGATCGAGTTGCCACACAATTCACAATTCAAAAAGTATCTTCACGTAATGTCGAAGACACGCATTTATGTGCTTTGTCAGATTGAGATGGTTCGAGTCGCTACAAAATCATGCCAAGATCTGTTGTAAAGAGCGCAAGCACATTTGCAAAAAAAAGAGATGAATTCAGCAAATCGAAACTGACGATGACGCTAGACTACATATTTGGGAAGAACACTTCTCCCGCATTGAAGTACTCCGATCTTGAATTCAAGTACTCGCGTAGGACCGGACGATTGAAGTACGTCCTCGCAAAAGGCGCTAAGAGCGTGCTTTTCTCCTTCCGCCCTAATGGGAGTATTGCACCAACCATGCAGGGATTCGCAATGCTGCTTTCAAATCATAAATTGGTGAAATTAAAAACTCGCCCAAGATGGTCGGTCACGGTCATCGATGGAGTGTCTGAAGTTGTCTCGGGAGGAAAGACTGTATTCTGTAAGCATGTTGTAGCTTGCAGTGATAGTCTTCGCGCAGGGCAGGATGTCGCTATCCTAAATGAAAAAGGTGATCTCCTCGCAACTGGTAGAACCATCATAGCGGGTCCATTGATGAAACAATTTAAGAGGGGTGCTGCCGTGAAGGTCAGAGAAGGGGTCCAGAAAATTGCCTCAGATGAATCTTGACAACCGTCAGACGCGTCGCATGCTTGAGCGAATGGGAGTGAGCATGGAACAGATAGATGGAGTGGAAGAGGTCATAATTCGTACTTCTGACAAAGATCTTGTTGTTAAGAACGCAAACGTTTCTGAGATGAAGATGAAGGGATCCAGAATGTTTCAGGTGATCGGAGATGACGTCGAGGAGAGATTGCGCGAGAAGCCAAAATACACGCGTGAAGACGTGCTCCTAGTAGCCCAGCAGGCAAACGTGCCAGAGGCAAAGGCCGAGCAAGCCCTAAAGGACACCGATGGCGATCTTGCGCAGGCGATACTGCGGCTATCCTGATATTTCTGAATTAACTCGGGCTAAGCCGGTACCAGCTTTCCCGAAGCGACAATCTCTTTTCCGTCAACCGAAACGCTTGCGCGTTGCAGGATTGTATTTAGTCTAGACGTGACGCTGAGGCCAATAGCACCATTCACAAAACGGTCAATGCCATAGCCCAGCTTCGCCGAGGGATTCATACCAACAGAGAATGCCACAAGCTTGCGTGTGTCTTCGCTGATACTCTGCACAGTCTTGTCCAGCACCTTCTTCGAAGATTTGCTCTCCCACCTTGTTAGCTTACCAGATTCAAACTGGAGCGTTCCATCTTTGATTATTCCGAAGGATGTCGTAGCCCAAAATCCTTTCACTATCCCGGTAACGGAAGAAGATTCAACCCTCTTGGAGACCAAGCCCGGTGGCAAATAGATCATGTTGTTTCCGGCCGAAATGTCTTCCTCGTCTACGATCCCATCTTCGACCTCGGCATCTCCTTGCAACCTAAACTCCAGTTTCGAACCGTTCGAAGAGCTAACGGTGCACGTAGCTCCGTCTCGCAAGAACTGAACAATTTGCTGTCCAGACCTGCTCATAGAAGAAAAGTCTGGTTCAACGATAGCTTTCAGCTGGTGCTCAATAATTTTGTCCGGCGCCTTGCCCAGAACTTTTGACATATCCTTCCCCACGTATCCGAAGGTCAATCTTACGCCCCGGAGCTTTGCTTTTTCTGCAGCTTCGTACCATGAAGTGTTGTATGCAATAGACGAGCTTCTTTCTTCGCCAGTTAGTCCCGTGTAGTATGATGACAACGGGGGGCCTGGGATGAACACATACGCATCTGATCCCGACAGCAACGCATACTCGTGCCTGCCCATCTTGCCTGAGACTTCTTTGTCCATTGTTTTTACTCCGTAGACGTAGGCCTCTTGGTCTTCAAACAACACCAAAGGTATAGCACCAATTTGTCTGCCTCCCATGGCTACTTTCTGCGCGAATGATTGGCCATTGTTCCATGTTTCGATCGTGATCGATTCTCCTTTTTTCAGATGTATTGATTCTGTGAGAATCTTCGAGGCAACCTTCGAATACAACTTTGTCAAACTGTCAGAGGTTCTGGAGCTTTTGGGCATTCTATCAACGAGGAAATCCATTCTTGAGTATTAGAATTTATGCACTGTCCCGAGGTGCCTTCGCCGCTTCATGTCTTGTTCAATGAAGTTTCATTCGTCATAGCCCAAAATCGTCCCAGCTTGTCTACGAAGGAAATTCGTTACGAAGCCGAAATCAGTTCTTCTGAGCTATCTTCTTAGAATCCATCAATTCTATTTCGTTTACTGTGTAAGTTCTTCCGCCCCTGAACGGCGAGAACATCTTGCCTCCACCGTGACTGAACTTTGAGATAAATTCTACGTAGATCAACCTTGCTCCCTGGATACCTGGTTCAAACAGCGCAAGTATCAAGTTGAAAAGCTGCCCAAAGACCAAAATCACCACACCGACGACTGCAAGTGCGACGCCACTAGAAACGTCACCAGTGAAAAGACCGTCGATGACTTGAGCGAGTACGACCGAGGCAAGGAGAATTCCAACGATTCTCGTGTAAGATAGAATGTGGCTGATAATTGATGGGAGCTCGATTAGGGAGCGGCCTCCTTCACCGTAAGCAATCAGGACCAGCCCGGCTACCAACATCCCGATGTAAACACCTGCGATCGGGTTCACTGTAGGATCAAGTGTGCCATGATGCAACATGGTCAGACCGACAAGCGCAATTCCCCACCCGGAAAACAGCCAGCCGAGCTTGCCTATCACGTGTCTCTTTTCGCCCATCCAGTAGCTGTTGATCATTCCCAGCACGAGTCCAAACGAGACCTCGAACAATCCCACGTATCCTGCAAAGAGTAGCAAGCGCTTCAATCCGACCGCCGAGATGGGATCTAGAAACGCCCCACTGGAAGGCAGCCCAAGATGAAAATTCGTGTTCAAGTATGTGAACAAGTACTGGTTCAAGTGGAACCCAAAGTATCCGTTGAACGCAAATCCGAGGATCACGCCAATTATTGCTCCCGGAATCATTGCCATCGCTAGTTTCTGGAGCTGGACTGGCTTGAAGATGTTCCTCACAAATGATCGCAGCTTGCGCGGGATGACGGTCTTTCCCCCGGGGTGTTTGACTCTATTGAGGATCCAGAAGCATATTCCAAGAATAACAATGCCGTAGCCTACATCGCCGAGCATCAATCCAAAAAAGATTGGAAACGTCAGCGCGAATATTAGTGTGGGATCTAACTCGCCCGCTTGCGGCAAATAGTAGAACCTGATGAATGACTCGAAGAATCTCAATTTTTTCGGATTTTCAAGAAGCGTTGGAGGCTTTTCACTGCTCTTAATCTTGAAAAGAGTTGCAGAGGTCGCATATCGCCCTAGTGCTTCTTGGAGTGACGCAAGTTTGCGTTCTGGAACCCAACCCTCCAAGACAAAACTGTTGTCCGTGAAACCGAAGTTGTTGATCACTTCGAGCTTTCTTGCCTCGATCGCGAGCTGCTCCTCTACCGTGACGATTTTCGCGTAGTGCTTCTCGGCCAAAGCGCGCAGACCTTCGTCCGCGTTTTTTATCTCAGCCTCTCTCTGGAGTCTTTCTTCCTTCAGCTTGGAGAGGATTTCGATAGGCTTGCCCCTCAGTTTTGGAATTCTTTGTAATCGCAAGTTCGCCTTCTGGATGATTGAGCCGAATTTTTCGAGTTCGAGCGTCGGTACTACAATGACCAGTTTGATCGGGTCTTTTCCAGACGCGTAGAGCATGGCGTTGGGAATCGTCGCAAGATCCCTTTGCACTCCAGAATACGCCTCCGAAGGTACAGTGCCAAAGAACGAGGCCGCCGACTCGAGATCAAATATGCTTAGATCTTCGTTGATGAATTCCAGTTCCGAGACGAGATCTATCCTATTTTTCAACTCGTCAAGTTGCGTCAAAAGTCTGTCTTGGTCTTGCTTTAGCTTGGAAACCTCCCCGTCAATTTTGATTGAATGAGAAGCGTCCAGAAGTTCCTTCTGCGAGGAAAAGCCCGTCTTCTCCGATACCTTGATCTGAGGGAGAGCGGTTCGCAGCGCCCTGATCCGCAAAAGCTCCTCGGAAACTTCCCTCACGTTCGTGCTGTCCATCTCCGCCCTAAGGTACGGAAGCGCAGATTCGGAGACGGGCTCGATTTGCACCACGCCAAGATCGTAAAGGATCGATACTACCCTCTGTCTCTCGTCCCTTGACCCGATGACTGCTATCCGTTGCATGGTAGCAGGTTTTAGCAGCAAAACGCGAATTATGCTCCTTTCAATTCTGACAGAAGCGTGTCTTCGATTATCTTCTTGAATTCGGTTCTTTCCAGTTTCTTTGCGGCGATCTTTTCCGCTTCTTTTTTGGTTGAAGCTATCAACTTTTCGGATTCTACCTGGGCCGAGGATCTCGCCTGTTCGACCTGCGCTGCCACAAACCGTTCAGCTTCCTCCTTCGCTGTCGCGGTTGATTTGTTCGCCTCTTCCTCCAATTTCTGGAGATTCTCAGCGAGCATTCTTTTCTTTTCAGCGATCTCGCGAGCGCTTTTTTCCTCTGCTTCCTTGATCGACTTTAGTGTTTGTGTGTAATCAGTTGACATCGCCATGATTTCAAAGCCTCCCGATGAGGAACAGAGCTATAACCGCGATTGCGGCTACTTTCGCGACCTTGAACACGGTCACCACAACATAGAACTTCTTCTGTTGCTCGTTCTTGAAACCTTCAAGCAATGGGCTGGGCCCGGAGGGCGGTTTAATCCAGAAGGACGAAGGTGCCCAGTATTTTTTCCTCGGAGTTTCCTTACTCAATCTTCTTCGCTTCCCTCTGGTTCATCTTTCGCTTCACAGTCTTTAGCTTGGTAAAGTTCTCTCGCTCCATTTCGTCGAACCTGAATTTTATGAATCTGGCAGTTGATTGCAACCTCGGAATCAAGACGTTTTCAATCGCGTTGCACCTTCGCTTTGTCTTTTCGATCTCGAAGAGCAATTTCCGCAGAGCAGTCTCTTTTTCAGCTACGTCCAGCACCATCTGGTGAACATCCTGAAATGCTTTGACTGCCTGATTTATCGAGGCGGGTATTTCAAGCAGATACTCCTGACCAGCTCGCCCGGAGCTTCGTGCAGTGACTTCGGGAATACGAACACCCATCACGTTTTTCGATTTCAGAGTTAGCTCTTGGATCTTTGGAATCCGCATCGATTCATACTCGAGCTTCAGAGGCCCCACGAACATTTCGGAGGCGTGTATCCCCTCGTAACCCAAGATCAGCTTCGATTGCAGCCCGCTTCGCAAGCTAGCGACCTTCTTGCTCAAGTTGAAGAATTCCAAAATGAGTGCTGATCTTTTCAGCTTCAATAGTTTCAGACCCTTCTTCGACATTGCGATCCTTCGGACAGTCCGGAGGTACTCCATCCTTGTCGGTCTGATATTGGTGGCAGCTGGCAATTTGATTAGGCGACCTATCTCATCGAGTTCTTTTTCTGTACTTTTCGATCAGGTCTGGCTTGATTCTCTTGATTTCAGAGTCCGACAACGGAGAGATGACGTCCCACCCGATGTCGAGCGTCTGTTCGATGCTCCTGTCCTCGTTCAGCCCTTGCCTGACAAAGTTCTTCTCGAAACTTTGAGCAATCTTCAAGAACTTTCGGTCAGTATCGCTGAGAGCTTCTTCTCCCACGATTGCAGATAAAGCGCGAACGTCTTTACCCTGCGCGTATGATGCGTAGAGCTGGTCAGCCATTCCCCTGTGATCTTCCCTGGTTCGCTTTGGACCGATTCCCTGGTTCATGAGTCTGGAGAGGCTTTCAAGCACGTCGATTGGTGGATAAACTCCTGCTCTGTCGAGTTCTCTGCTCACATAGATCTGTCCTTCAGTGATGTATCCCGTGAGGTCTGGGATTGGATGAGTCTTGTCGTCCGCTGGCATTGTGAGGATCGGGATCTGAGTAATCGAGCCCTTTCTACCCTTGATTTTGCCAGCCCTTTCATAGATCGTAGCCAAGTCCGTGTATGTGTAACCTGGATAGCCTCGCCTTCCCGGCACTTCGTCCCTCGCCGCTGAAATTTCCCTCAATGCTTCGCAGTAGTTTGTCATGTCAGTTAATATGACCAGCACGTGGGTTTCCTTTTCATAAGCAAGGTACTCCGCGGTTGTTAGGGCAAGTCTCGGAGTAAGGATTCTCTCCATTGAAGGGTCTGAAGATAGATTAAGGAATAGGACAGTTCTTTCGAGCGCTCCCGTCTCCTCGAACTCTCTAATGAAAAAGTTCGCCTCTTCGCTAGTGATTCCCATTGCGGCAAAGACTACCGAGAAGTTCTCGGATGCATTCAGCACTTTTGCCTGTCTTGCAATTTGTGCGGCGAGAACGTTGTGTGGCAATCCCGAACCAGAGAATAACGGCAGCTTCTGTCCCCTGACAAGCGTGTTCATGCCGTCTATGCTAGAGATGCCAGTCTGAATGAATTCAGACGGTTCTTCTCTGCTGTACGGATTGATACCTGAACCGACGATTTCGACTTTGGTCTTCGACACTATGCTTGGTCCACTGTCTCTTGGATTTCCCAAGCCGTTGAAGACGCGTCCCAACATCTCATCCGATACGGAGATCCTTGCTGTCTCGCCCAGGAAGCGAACCGATGTACCCGTTGTGCTCAGCCCAAGTGTCGAACCGAAAACCTGCACTATTGCAAGTCCAGCGCGCGAGTCAAGAACTTGGCCTCGGAGTCTTTCTCCGAGCGCATTCGTTATCTCCACCATTTCTCCGTATGCTGCGCTCTCGACCTTCTCTACAAAGAGAAGAGGCCCCGCGACCTGCGAGACTGTCTTGTATGAAACTGGTTGTTGCATCTAGACTGTCACACCCTTTACTAATTCTACGAATTCTCTTTCCATGTCTGTCTCTATCCCTTTGATGAAATTTTCGGTCTGATCTTCAGGAGTCCACTTGATCTTCGCGATCTTTGACTTTACTCCAAGGTTTGAAATCTGTTCGGCCTGCGCTCCTGACTTGATTGCATCAGCTTCTTTCTTGCCAAAGTTGAGGATTGTTCGCATCATCAGATATTGTTTTCTGATCGAAGCGTAGGTGTCCACGGGATCATATGCGCTCTGTTGGAGATAATCCTCTCTGATCATCTTCGCGAGATCCATTACTCCCTTTTCCGACTCTGGGAGTGCGTCGTATCCGACGAGCTGCACAATGTCTTGAAGCTCAGCTTCCTTTTGCAGAATCTCAAGCGCTTCTATTCTCATCGCGGGAAAGTCTTTTGCGACCTTTTCCTCATACCATTTTCTGAGGTCTCCCGTATACAGGGAGTAACTGGTCAACCAGTTGATTGATGGGAAGTGCCTTCTCGCTGCCAAGCTTGCGTCCAACGCCCAGAAGACGCGCGTAACACGCAGCGTGTTTTGTGATACTGGTTCTGAAAAGTCTCCACCAGGCGGCGAAACCGCGCCCACGACAGTGACCGATCCGATTCTTCCCTCGGGGGACAACGCCACAACCTTGCCCGCTCTTTCGTAGAACTCTGCGAGCCTGCTTCCGAGATAAGCCGGGTATCCTTCTTCACCCGGCATTTCTTCCAACCTGCCAGAAATTTCTCTAAGAGCCTCCGCCCACCTAGACGTGCTGTCCGCCATCAGTGCGACATCGTATCCCATGTCTCTGTAATATTCGGCAATTGTGATTCCGGTGTAGATGCTCGCTTCCCTTGCGGCGACCGGCATGTTTGATGTATTTGCGACAAGGATTGTCCTCTCCATCAGAGGTCTTTTTGATATTGGATCTTCAAGTTCCGGAAATGTCGTGAGTACTTCGGTCATCTCGTTTCCTCTTTCTCCGCAACCTACGTAGACAATGATCCTGCTATCGCTCCACTTTGCAAGCTGTTGCTGTGATACAGTTTTTCCTGAGCCGAAAGGCCCTGGAATTGCTGCGGTGCCACCCTTTGCGACCGGGAAGAAGGTATCGAAGACTCTCTGACCCGTCAGCAATGGAGTATCCGGGGGAAGTTTTCGGGTGATTGGCCTTGGAACCCTGACCTTCCATTTGCTCGCTAGGAAAATCTCGACGTCTTGAGTTGAAGTCTTTACAACACCAATAGAATTCCTGATCGTGAATTTGCCCGCTTTGATTTCCTTGATCTCTCCACTCACACCCGGTGGAACCATTATCTTGTGCGAAACTAGGGCAGTCTCCTGAACAGTTCCGACAATGTCACCTTCAACGACCTTGTCACCCTTCTTCTTCGTAGGGACAAACTCCCACAGCTTCTTTTCATCAAGCGCAGGAATTACTAGTCCTCTGCTGATGAAGTCTCCACTTTGCTGTCTAAGAATGTTCAGAGGTCTCTGAATACCATCGTAGATCGAGGTCAATAGTCCAGGACCCAGCTCGACTGAAAGAGCTTGACCAGTGTTCACCACTTTGTCTCCTGGTTTGACTCCTGTTGTATCCTCGTAGATCTGAACAGTCGCAGTGTCGCCCTGAAGTCTTATGACCTCTCCGACTAGACCCAGATCTCCCACCCTCACTACGTCGAACATCTTTGCCCCTTCGAGTCCTTGCGAAGTGACTACTGGTCCACTGACCCTGATTATTTTTCCTTCTTTCATCATGAATTCACCTTCAAATCTACGCCCAGCACTCGCCTTGCGAGTTTGGAAAGCGACTCCTCCGATCCCTGGGAGTCGAATGACGGCATGAACACCACGAGCGGTATGATCGAGGATTCCAGCTTGTCGCGAGTGGCTGCAGATATAACCGCCCTCACAGCGCTTCCGACTATGATCAATCCGTATTTGTTAGAGTTGAAAAGTTCCATCAACACTTTTTGAGAATCATCTTTTCCAGTAATGAACGCGTCCTGGACGCCGAGCAACCTGTATCCCACGACTAGCTCCCTTTCTCCGACGACCGCTATCCTTCCGCTCTGCGCTGCTAGCTTGCTGCTCAACTGGGGTCACTGCTCAGAATTATTGACCTTATGTAGTCTTCGCTCATACCGTACTGTTTTGCGTAAGTAATCCTCCTGATATTCTGCCTTTCAAATTCCGCTTGGAAGACGTACGCGAAAACAGCGGTAAGAGAAAGCGCGACGCTCCGGAATTCCTTAAGGTACTTGGCAACGATGAGCCTGTCCATGGCGACCTCGAACGCCGTCAGGTTACCACTCTGACTGTATTTTTCCATCGCCGAAGAAAGATCAAACCATTTTTCGAAGCGCTTCGCAATGTCCGCGAGGTCTGGTGACGCGTACACTTCCAAGAAGCTTGCCTTGTCAATCAATCCACCGTCGATAAGGTGCTTTGCAAAAATGTCTCTCTCAATCTTTGAATCTCTCGACTTTAGGAGGTTCAGGATGTTTCTCTTTGAGACCTCGGCCCTGATATATTCTCTGAGAACTCCCTCGTCTCCCTGCAAGAATCTCAGCTCGGAAAATAATCTTGAGTAATAATAGTTTTGTAGCGCACTAGAGAATGTCCCCAGATCTCCAGTCTTTCTGAAATCGCCGAGCTGTTGCAACAACACGGCGCCGTAACCAAATTTTACTAGATAGTTGATCACAGCGTCGAGGTCGGGCAACTGGAGCAGAGTTTTGAGCTCGCTCATGGGTATCGTCGTGGCGGAAAGGCTCAACGGAAGATTTTGTGATGAAACCAAGTATGCTTCCGTCTGCTCCAATGTCCTGCCGAGACTCTTCGCCGCAATTATTAGCTCAATGTTTTCGATATCCCACTTTGACAAGTAAGCTATGAGCGCATTTTTTCGAGAAAACGGACAAGCAAGCATTGCAGTCTTGTTGACCGAAACAAGATGCCGGTTTACCGCGACTTCAATCAGCTCCGGCGGTTTGTAAATCGAAGCTTCGGCCTCGATATCCGGTCCGTACCAGGTCGATTCAAGCCGTTGCGCGATTTCGGCAGGATTCTTCGCACGCGCAAGCTCAAAGAGCTGATCTTTCGTGAGAAAATTTACCGACAGAACTTTTAGCGTGCCGAAACCGGCTGCGTAAGAGGATGGCACTCTTACTCACCGCTAAGGATTGATCCACGAACTTCCTCTTCGCGTCCGCGCAGAATCTCTTCAAATGTAAGATCCAGCTCGAGTGTTCCGTCTTTTCTTTCGGCCCTGAACCCGCCAATTGAGTTTAGGTTCGATGCAGCCACTTCGACTCCAGTTTTTTTCAGCGCAGTTGCATCAACCTGTCTGCAAGTTACTCTTATTTCGCCGCGCAGTCTCTTCGACGCGTAGTCAACCAACTTTGTCAAAAGAGTCGGGTATTCCTTTGATGCGGCGTAGTCCGACAGCTCTTGACGCAATATGGCAACGTTATTCTCAAGCATCTTCTCAGTGGCATCGAAGATCAGTTTCTTCGCTTGGAGTTTCGAGGCGCCATCGATCCTGATTCTCTCTCTTTGAGATAGCTCTGTTGCTTGTCTCTTTGCATTTTCCTGAATCCGAAGTTTTTCGTTTTCGGCGCGCTTTCTTATTTCGTCACTTTTGGTTGCGAAATCGGCCTCGAGCTCTTCGAGCGCTTTTTTCCTTTTTTCCTCTACCTCGCGAAGTAGGGTCTCGGCCGCCACTGTGCCCTTACCCTCGTTTAGAAAATGTTGAGTAGTAAGATTATACCTAGCACGAAGCCGACGATCCACAGAGTTTCTGGAATCACAAAGAAGAACAAAACCTGACCGAATTTTTCGGGTTTTTCGGCAATAATGCCCATACCAGCGGCACCGATTCCCTGCTGTGCTATTCCCGTTCCAAGTAAACCACCAGCCATAACGATCGCGGCTGCAATTGCAAGCTCTGGACTAACTGCTACCATTTTGTAAAAAAGCTCCGTTCACAATTTGTTGAGAATACGTTATTTAAGGATATTCGTGAAAATTGGATTTCGCAAGAATATCCAGATCCAAGTTTTGATCTCGCTAAATGTCTTTGGGATCATTTTTCTTTTGCAAAACTGCTGATTCATGCATGTTTCAAGTGAAAATTCTCCGGGAGAATCGCGCGACAGATCTACATAGTCTATCGCTTTCTTGGTTGCATGAATGATTTAGAGCAGTGCAACAGATTCAGTCAAATTGGTCAGTCAATTACAATCGCGTATCTCCTTTGCAAACATTTTTTGCTTGAGATTGTCATGCAATAAACTAGATATATTGTTAGTAATCCTTTCTATTTTCGTCGCGGTTGTCGTCCAGTCATCTCGTCTAGGAGATGGGAAAACCTGGTCTAGGACGTCAGCCCTCCAAGCTGAGAACCCGGGTTCAAATCCCGGCGACCGCACCTTATCACTCAGAAAAATCTTGGTTCTGTTAGTTTCTAGCGAGTGATTTTTGCATAGTTTTCCCGCGTGACCATCTTCAGGTAATGAAACTATTTTCTGAGATCGTCAAGGTGTTGTTTTCCATGGAATGAAAGTCTGAATTTGTCTCCAAATCTTTGAACATAATCATCGGTTACTAGATGGGCGAGCGCCTAACTACATTCTAGTTCGGAAATCTTTGATAATATGCTAAGTTCTGGAATAGAAACGTCATGATGAAGCTCCAGGATGTTCAAGATTGTAAGCTTGGAATCAATGGGCAAGACTGATTTCACTTCGAGAAAAACGCTTTGTAATTTGTCACGCGCCGATAGGGGCGCCGTTTTATAATTTTTTCGTTGAAACAGTCTTTTCCAAAAGGTTCAGCCATCTATTGCTTTCATTGATTCCAGATCTTTGATCTGTGGTTTGAACTTCTAATGCCTCACGCATTTGCAAAGTTATAGTGAATTCTCTCGCCCTCGGCAATTTTGAGTGCGTAATGACAGTGAATTTCACATTTCGCGCGGCATTTTATCAATGCAGTCGTAGCAAACGATCCTTCCTTCAATTTTCGTGCTTCTGTTTTGTGGTACTATGTTCTCACAATACTCGCACTTTACAGTTTTTGAATCGCTCAAGAAATCCGCCAGCTAATTGACCAAATTG
>DATLTL010000186.1:0-3648 GCA_035533635.1 Nitrososphaerales archaeon | reverse complement strand
TCAGATGTTTGAAAGATTGTACAAGACTTATCCTGGGTTGTTCCCAGGAATGTTTCAGAAGATGAGAGAACTTCGCGTAACGCTTTCAGAGTTTGAAGACCACTACTTGTCGCAAGTGGTCTACTATTTCATGTTCTATGGCGCAGGGAGAGCACTCGACCGGTTCTTCGTCAGCCCTCCGATGCCCCAGATTGACTTACGCGCCTTTCAGGCTCTAGAGTCCCGCTTTCATTTGGGAGTTCTTGGATTACCTGTAGAATAATGAATTCTGACGGCCGGTTGACATCACTACAGCAAATCCCTTCTCCAGTTCGCCCCGTTGAACCGACTGTCTGCAAGAATTATCTTCGCTCTGTCCTCGGGGTATCTCGCTGCCCTTCCTATTGCCTGCTTCACAGTCATTAGCGCAGGCTGGTGTCTGAAGTACTCTCTTTCAAACTGCCCAATTTCCAGAGTCCCATCTTCGATTCCCAGCCTCTGCGTCACTTTGGCAAACCTCAGTTTGTAGAGGTCGTCCGGAACGGGATAAGGAATGCCCGCAATGACCACGCAGTCAATCAGGCTTTTTTCGTCCTCAACGAGTTCGACCCCCTCCAGGAGCTTGCCGTGAGCTACGGCAAGAATTACTCTTCTCCCGCCGGCAAGAATCAGCTTCTTGACCTCTTGAATTGGAGTCAGCCTGTCCTCGACGAACTTTGGCACTTGAATATAATTTGAAATTCTCTGTGCAAGGGAGTACGACGGGCAGCAGACGAGCACCGAGAGATTAGATTCCTCAAAAGTTCTATTGATAATTTGCGCGTACCGCTGCCACAGATCCTCGCCTCCACTTTTCCGGTTGCCCCAGCTCGTCGTAACTTGGGGGTCCTGTATCACTTGAAAGTCGATACTATCCTTGCTGAAGACACTGTAGTATTCTTGAGCGTAATCGCGCAAGACAGATATCTCGCTGCATCCATCAATCCCCCAGACCTTCTCCACGTAGTCTCTCGAAGGCATTGTTCCGCTCATCATGACAAGGATCTCGGGCTGTTTGAGTATCTGAAGCGCTGGAGCTGGATCGAGCAGCCTGATTGAGAGATTGCCTCTTCCTTCGGAGAACAGCTCATAATCATCGTAGTTTTCAGTCAGCGACTCGACGAAGCTAGTTATGAAGAAGAATGGATTGCGAAGCGTTTCGTACTTCTTTTCCTTTGCAAGTTCCCGCTTTGCACTTTCGACCTTCTCGTATGCGTCGCAAATTACTTCATAGTCTCCTTTGAGATCGTTTTCAAGTCTCGAAAGAAAATCTTGCTTGTCCTGCAGTCGCGCCTTTTGATATTCTGACGCTCGCTCTCCTTCTTCTAGCGTAGCCGGGATTTCAAATCCTGGTGATGGGGGCAGCATAGAAAATTTACTGATAAGTCTGGAAAACCTTGAAAGTGCGACTCCAAGGTTTTGGGCATCGAAGCCAGGAATCTTCGGCAGGCATTTGGAGAGAAACTCCTTTCCCGCTTTTTCTATCCCTCCAGTGCTGATAATGTATGAGAATCCTGCGGCGCCTTCTAGATTGTGTGCTTCATCAACGACCAGAAGAGACTTTGAGAAATCTAGCCTTGTTCCATTCCTTATTGTCTTGTTAAGGAGGTAGGGATAAGTCATCAGGGCAAAGTCTGAGGGAATCTGCTTGAGCGATTGATACAGGCAGATCTGCGCCCTTTTGTTCCCGACGTACTTTTCCTCAAGGTAGGATAGTCCTCTTGGAGCATCCTTGAAAACCTCGTCTGGACGGATTACTCGCCTCGCATTTTCTTCGACTATTTGTTTGACCTTCTTCTTTTTTTCCTTCCCCCATTCGTCAGTATACTTTTCGATAACAATCTCTCTGCCTAAACATGCATCACAGAGGGGTGTGTTTGCATCGTCTCCTTCAGTGTAGTAAGCGCACCCCCTGCGCTTTCCAATCATGTATCTGTAGATTAGTCCCATCTGAAATTTCGCGACAGTCTCATCATACGGAATCATCTCGTTCATTGTTCTGACGGCAACGTAGGAGTCGAGTCCATTCTCTCTGAAGACTGTGCGTATCAGCTCGAGCGCGATCTTTGTCTTGCCGCTACCTGTAGGTGCGTTCAGAATGATTCTCTTTGTTCCTGACTTGACAAGATCCAGTATGTCCTTCACTACTTTTGGCTGCCAGGGCCTGTCAGTGTTTGGATCTGTCATGCAGCGTTGCAGCTGGGAGAGGTGTGAAATATCTTCTGCTTTTCAGAAACATTTCGATCATACCAATCAAAAACTTCCTTTTTATTGTACCGAGTTGACATCTTTAGAATACTTTCTGTCTGCGTCTCTTCATTTCGGCGCTCGCATTCTTTCTGACCAACAATCCGATACTTTTTAGACAAAAGATTGGGTAGGGTGCATGGTTTCTGATTCTTGTGTCTGACTTTGTGATTAGAAATGCGACTCAAGCCGACCTAATTCAGGTCAAGGCTCTTGAAGATACCTCTTTTGGGAATTATGATAGGCCGCGTCCAATGAAAGCGTTCAAAAAAATACTCAATCGACAGCCCAGAAGGATTTCGTGTAGCTGAATTAGATGGCAAAATCGTAGGATACTCATACACAACTAATTTGAAAAAGAAGATTCGGCGATCCTCCTATCAGTCGACCATCGATTCAATGGCTGTTAGTCCAGAGTCCAGGAGGCGTGGAGTTGCAAGCAAACTGCAGCAGATGCAATTTCAATTATATCAAGTCTGAGAATAGAGACAGTCCAGATTGCAAGCTTGTTTGTTGTTATTATGGACCTGTCAGGGGCTTGTCTATTAGTTGTTGTGATCGCATTTCGTAAGAAGACTGGAGAGAACGAAGTAAGTCTATTCGCTTTTTCAACATGGAGAATGTTATGGGTGGTCATTAGCGCGCTTGTAGTCGGATTCTTGAGTTCAATAGAAGAGTTTCAAGGACTGTCCTCTTTCAACTATGGAATCCAGCAGGGACTTGCTCCCTATGTTCAATCCGGTCAGACTGCAATTTTGTTCGGAGTTTCGGTATGGGTGATTGGAATGATCGGCATTGCAGTTAATGTGAGAAGATCTGTTGAGACCTTCGCAGAGTCGAAGTAGATTGTCCCTTGTATCTGCAAATCGCAATGAGAGAACACTGAATCAAGATGAATTGGAATCTGGATAGATGTCCAAAACCCCTGTTAACACGCACAACTACGGCTGACTTACCGGTAAATTGGGGTTCAAATCCCACTTCTCGCACTCGAGATTCAACTAGATTCCAATCATTCTGGGAGTGAGTCCCCAGAGCTGCCGTGGATCAAGTTCCGGAAATAATCTCAGTTTTGGATAAACCTCTAGATATTTTTCTCTGAGTTGTGCTATCGTAGGTCCAGTGTAGAATGCCCAGCCATGTTCCGCATTACTGGGTAATTGGATTGGCCTCAGATTTACTTCGGTAAGTTAGTGACCAAAGACAAACAGCTACTTCTTTCCCTTTGATTTTTTCGCCCTTTTCTTTGATTGCTTGGCTCTCTTGCTGTTTCGTGATGCGGGAGATTTTCTGATTGTTTGTTTTGCTTTCTCTGGCAGAGGGAGATCCGTAGTGTTCAAATCGTGTAATATAATGTCGAACTCGGTCACAGATGGATCCGAT
>DATLTL010000185.1:0-8214 GCA_035533635.1 Nitrososphaerales archaeon | reverse complement strand
GCAGGTGGAAGACACGATCAGTTTTCTGAACAGCAACGGCCACGACACTAGCAAGATCGAGATGATTTTGTTGGGAGGAACGATCCTCGCGATGCCGGAGGAGTACCAAAGAAATTTTGTAAAGGCATGCTTTGACGCCCTTAATGGACAAGATTCATCGACGTTGGAGAGTGCCATAGAGAAGAACGAGACGGCGTTTCATCGTTGCGTGGGGCTGACCATTGAGACAAAGCCTGACTGGTGCAAGGCCCAACACATTGACACGCTTCTCTCTTACGCGACAACAAGAGTGGAGATTGGTGTCCAATCACTCCACGAGGACGTGCTGAAGGCCGTAAACAGAGGTCATTCGCTGCAAGATACTGTCGATGCCTTCCAGCTGTCCAAAGATTCAAGTTTCAAAGTTGTGGCGCACATGATGCCTGGCCTCCCAAAATCAGATCCAGACAAGGACTTGCAAGATCTCTTGACTCTGGTCACCGACGAAAACTACAAACCAGACATGCTCAAAATCTATCCGACACTCGTAGTTGAAGGGACAGCGCTCTACCAGCAATTCAAAGCTGGACTGTACATGCCCTACAATATAGAACAGCTCAAGGAAATCTTGACGAAGTTCAAGAGCCGCGTGCCGCCGTGGGTAAGAATAATGCGGATTCAAAGAGAAATTCCCAGGGAGGAGATAGCTGAGGGAACGAGAGCGGGCAATCTTCGTCAGATAGTCCTGGACGAAATGGCTCGGAAGAATCTTACGTGCAGGTGTATCCGTTGCCGAGAGGTTGGGCACAAGATCATGCAGGGCGGCGAAAATATCGAGCTCTCAAGGATCGATTACGCTTCTTCAGGTGGTCATGACATCTTTCTTTCTTATGAAGACAGGGCATCGGACACGCTTTTCGGATTTTTGAGGTTGAGGATTCCATCCGGGGAAGAGCATCGGCCAGAAATCAGATCTCAAAATAGCGCGCTAATCCGCGAGCTTCATGTTTACGGCAAGGTCGTTCCAGTCGGTGAGAAAGCAGGTCTGGGGGCAACACAGCACAAGGGATTGGGATCTCGCCTTTTGCTTGAAGCCGAGACCATCTCGCGGGAGTATTCAAGGAAAAAACTGGTGGTCATATCCGCGGTCGGAACGAGGGAGTACTACAGGAAACGCGGTTACGCAAATGACGGGCCGTTCGTCTCGAAATTTCTCTAAACGACCTCGGATTCACTCGCTATATCTGAAACCTTCTTCGCAAAGTCCTCGATATCGCTTTGTGGAACCGGAACCTGGCCGCCGAAAAACCTGAGCTTGCAGTTAGAGTGAACTGTAACTATCAGGGGTGCAGCAGAAGCGTCCGAATCTCCTGACTGAAACTTTGCCCTGAATGATTTTATCTCGCCCGAGCCAGCCAGTTCCTTGTAGGTCTTTGAATTCGTCGGATCAGTACCCGTGAAAGTTGCATCATTGAAGAACGGATTCCCGAGTGCCGTCAGTGAGATTGAATTCACTTCAATAGCTTCTGTCATGAGACTCTTCATGGCATCCTTTTGCAGGAACAATTGCTTCACGCAATCGTTTCCAAAAGAATCGGTGAGCGACTTTGAGAGAGCGGTTTTTTGCTTCGCGCCGTAAGAATACAATTCCAAACAACCTTCTTGCTTTATGTGAAATTCTCCCATTTCCGGCTCGGTCACTTCTTCCTGAATCCTTTCTATCCTACCGTTCTGGAGTCGCAGTCTGGTCCTTTGCACTTTTCTAAAAGTAAGTGACAAAAACAAGGTTTCTTCCTTTGTCTTTGATTGCGCGATTATTCCCCACTGCTTGTCACCCTCGAGCATGTTTTCCTGAGCCCACTTTGCCATCGGTTGCTCAGAGCTTGATTCAAATTTCAACAGTTCGACAGAGGCGCCCTGTTCTCTTACCGAGTACGGGAATGGAATCCCTTGCAGCTGGACTTGTCCTCTTTGCATCTTCTCTTCACTTTTTCTTTTTCAAATTTTAATTGGTTTTAAGTGATGCGTGTCAAATTGCGACTAGTAGGCCTCAAATTGTTTTTTTGCGACACCACACTTAATCTTAATTGGTCAATGGCAACCCAAAAAGGACAAGCACGGCGTAGCAGTCCAAGGGAAAGAGGAAGCCTAGGACAAAATCCAAGTACCTTTCCTCCAAGACCAAATATTTGTACTCTAACAGTTCGCCGACCGTGACTATAAGCGTGAAAAGGATAGCTACACCATAGAGTACATCGGTGATATCCACCGGCGTGAAGAAGAGAAACTTGAAGGCTACGAGTACTAGTCCGACGACCGTGCCCTTGAAGAATTGGCGCCTATGCTGGGCACTAGCAGTCCTCATATGGTAACACCCCACCATTTTTCCTTCGCATCAGTAAAGTGTTGAGTCACAAAATCACCCCAATATTCCTTCCCAGTCAACACCTGATTATGCATCTGAACATGCTTCTAGACTAACTACTTTCTGAAAACCAAATATTTCGGTGCGTTTTTTACTAGCATTTACAGATACCACTTTTCGAGTAATTCTTGGTATGATCAAGTTAGAGTCCCGATTCGAAATTGATCGAGACAGGGATTAGTTGTAATTGAGTTGATCTTGGCGAATTTGCCGTAAAATTGGCCACCTCAGCGCTCGAATGTAGATTGCTCACGAGATTCATATGGGAACGCCATAGCAAATACTCGAATTCAAACTTCGGCTACAAACATAAATATTAGACGAATTAATTCGTCGCCATCATGTCAAAGGTGTCCCGCTCAGTAGATATTTCGGCTCCGGTTGAGAGAGTGTTCCAGTACTATGCTAGACCAGAACACATTGCAAAGACATTCCCAGAGGACGTAAAGATGAAAGTTGTTCCGATCAACATCAAGGAAGGATTCGGATTAGGAACGGTTTTCAGAATCGAGGGCGAATTTGGCGGTAGGCCGCTAGCGTGGGACATGGAGACTGTCGCTTACGAGAACAACAAGGTCATCCAGGTAAAGGCGATCAACGGCCCATTCAAGAAAAACATCATTTCAGTTCACTTTGAATCATTGCCGAAATCGGAGACGAAGCTTACTTTTGAGGCCGATTACGATCTTGGCTACGGCATTATTGGTAAAGCGATAGATTCGCTAAAGCTCAGGAAAGAGATTGAAACGGGCATCGAGCGAAGCTGCGCATCGGTCAAGAAATTCATCGAGTCCGGGAAATCCTCGGGCGAAATGGTTACTGAGATCAAAGCGGACGCAGCTTAAAGATCTGTAATATCCGACTAACATAATTCGCGAAAGAGTGTCTCGAATAATCATCGCGGTGACGCGATGACAAGATGGCTATCTGCTGAGAGACATTCTTAGCAACATTCGCAAAACGCGATCTAGATGAAACGCAAAGCTTTCTGGCAAGAGTCCAGGCTAAACTTTCCCTTTCGTCGTGATGTCAGCTCAAATATATATCGGACGAAAAAGGCAGTTCAAGGTCGGAAAACTTGAGGTTCAGATTAAGAAAGGGATTCTACAAGGATTCCTTCTTCTGGATCGTGATTATTGTATTCATAATTACCGTGCTTGTTTTTACCTACGGTTTCTGAAAAATCCCTTGAGATATTTGTCCCGCGATAGCATCCTGCTACTTCCGAGTATTGTCGGCGTGCTCATGCTCGGTGTATTCTCGATAAACACCTACATCGGATTAAAAGACGTGGTAATTTCTCAGCTCCAGCCCTCGCACGAAGCAGCAAATGCGTTGCTCGCGATCATTGACTTTCTTGCAGCAACAATTCTCATAATCTATGGAAACAAAAAACCATTCTGGACAACTTTAGCTGGGATTGTCTGGCCGGCGACCTTCCTTCTATTCATTCTCGCAGACATTGAGAGCAAATTGTGTCTGTTCACAAATGTCAATTGCTTTGCAACTGTAGGGGACTCGTACAGGTACCTTATCCAAGGCCAGGCGGCGGAAGGCTGGAAACTTTGGCAATACACCATGGAAACCGCACTCGCGTTTCTTTTTGTCGTCATTGGCCTATCATTGAGTTATGATTTATTGGTTCGGAGATCCAGCAACGTGCCAAGATCAAATTGATAGTTTTCAGCTTAATCGATTACCCTTGATTGAATGCCGGTTCGGACGAAGAATGATTATCGCTGAAATCCCACTAATGATTATGCCTGCGAGAACATACTGTACTGGAATGACTAATTCAAGCATGACGATCAAAAGAGCTAGAACTCCCAACCCAATAACTTTGAACGCAGCGCGTGCAATTGCGGCATCGGCAGATGAGAGTTCCTCATCATCTTTGCTTTTCATGCTAAATCCCAATCCTAGACCCGGCTCTCAAGCAAGCAGGCTTCGAGCAATGCGCTCTGGAATTTTTCAGTAATATTTAAATTATCTAGATCAACGCTGCGAGGCGATGAACAAGTCAGCAGCTTCAATCGGACTGGGCATGGTTTTCATAGCAGCAGTGTTCTTTTACATCGTTTTCTCCGGTGGGAAATTCATAGGTTTCACGATAACGGGTTCAAATGCAACCGCTAATTTCATTGCGTTTCTCTACGTTATTATCGCCCTACCAATTGGATCCGGTTTGACTTATTTCGGATTTGCAATGCGTTCTCCCATTTATGCTATGGGCGGTCAACCGCAAGTGATGTACAAATCATCGAAGGTTGGCTCTGCAGCGATGGCGGTAGCGGTCATTGCTCTGATAATTGCCTTTGCCGCAATCGGATTGATGTACCAAAATCAAAGTTCCGAGTCCAGCCAGGTTTCCTCAATCAGTTCAAAGATATCGAATCTAGCTTCCGTTAACGTAGCCCCTGGTGCCCAAGCGGTCAAAGTAGACTGGTGCAATACGGACAACACCGGACAGGACCGTTTCTGCCCGAGCACAATTGTAGTTAATCAAGGAGAAATCGTTCAAATATTGTTCATTCATAACGATACGGATGCGCATACTTTTACTCTGGATACAGCTCCATACTTCTTCCAAATCAACGCTTCATCAGCTGGAATGCACAACTTCCTGACAAATGCTTTCAACGCAGGAAACTGCTCGAACAGCGGAACGAGCGCACAGGAGCAGGCGAATGTCTCTGCAACATACTGTGTTTCTGGCAGCAGTCTACTCTCTCTCGCGCAATTGAAATCTAACGGCGCGAATGACTTTGTGATCGCTCAGAATCCTACGCCGGCTGTAGCATTCAGCAACGGCTCATTGCCCGAAATTCTTAATGTGACAAACACCGTCCAGTTCAACAACATTACTGCAGCCGTTACCGGCAACTCTTCCACACTCGACGAGGTCTGGGGAATTGCGGCGTTCCAGGCAATCACTCCTGGCATCTACGAGTACTTCTGCCACTACCATGTCTCCAATGGCATGTTTGGCTATCTCGTCGTTCTGCCGAACGCATATTGCAGCTCAAACCCAACGGCCTGCAACATTTCCGGAGCAAAAACAAGCTAGCAAGAACTTTGCTGGAATCACATCGAAAATCCTATAGCCGAAGAGTGCACTTTCGATCTTTAGGATACCCGTTGTGGTTTTCGCAATTTCAAATCTTGACTAGCTCGTCGCCTTTTTCGCACTATGAATAGCGATGCGACCAGGGCAACAGCGATAACGACTATCACAAATATCGCGGTTAATGATTCAGAGCTAGTTTTGCTCTGCGTTACGTAAAGGTGTGCCAGAGCGCACTGTCTTACCGGAGAGGAGTTTGTTGCGTTATCAAGGACGCTTTCAGGCGGGCATATTGTGATGGAATAATTCCCCGGATCGAGACTTGATCCACTTCCAAATGTTATCTTGTAGTATGATGAATTGAGACGTTCCGAGGATATCGACAGATTCGCGCTCAAAAATCCATTGGTTGAAAGCGAACCGCTTACGAGGGGTCCATTGACATTAGGGTTGATCAACCCAGAATTTGTCGAGTTTGTGTACTTTAGAAGCACGGAAGTAGTTCCGCCGGTTAGTGTCAAGTTGTTTTCTGAAAGCTGGACTGAACATGCGCACGATGAATTCTGATCTAACTCTCCAAGTTTGTTTCCAAAAAATTCCGTCAGCCAAATGACATTTTGATTGTCATCAATTGCAAACCGGAGAGGAGCAGATTGGCTAGTCGGAATGAGGAATTCTGTCAGCTGGCCGGTTGCTGGATCAAATCTAGCCATCTTGTTAGCTACGTGTTCGTCAAACCACACCGAGCCGTTGCTAGATAGTTGAATCCAATATGGCAGCGTTATGTTGTTACCAAGGTAACTGAACAATGAAGTCGCGTATTCAGTGACCCGACCCGTGTTCTGATCAACGTATCCGAAAAGACTAGTTGCATGATTCGTAAACCATATTCTATTGTTTGAGCTGTCCAATGCAATGCCCACCGGTTCCGAGCCAAGGGGCAGATACCAGAGATTCACGAATCTTTGGTCGGACTGACTGTATTCGGCAATCTCACCGGAGAAGGTCTCGCTGACATAGACGTTCCCCTGCGAGTCGATTGTGATTCCCGAGGGGCCAAATTTTGGCCCAAAGGTTTCAGCTCTGGCTGTCCCGGTCACATTGATCAAGTGAACGAGCGTTGCGCTGTTACCCGCGATCTGAAAACTGCCGATCTGATCAGTGTATATCGAGGTGAACCAGATTTGTTTAGTCGCAGCATCGTATGCCAGCGCGTACGGATCAACCAGCGGATTCCCAGTAGAGAAGTTGGAAAACTCATGCGTCAGCGGGGAAAACGACCACAAGTACGGCTGTAAGGCATTCGCGAACCAGAGGATACCTCTGTCATCAAACAGCATGAACCAAATCATGCTGGAACCACTAGAAGGAATCAGAAAGGTAGTGAAATTTTGCGTCAACGGGTTGTACTCGACGATCGCACTCGGATTGTTTTCTGCAAACCAGACGTTTCCGAGTCCATCAAGCGCCATCCCAAGTGGTTCTGAGTTGTTTTGAGCTAGTGGAAGCTCTTTCACAGATGGATCAGAAGTAGGCGGTGTTAAGCTTGCGGGAATTGAGGGTCCCAAAATTATAGTCGACCGTAATTGAGGAGCGTTGGTTGCATGCCACGCGAGGGTTGTGGGCTTGGCCGGAGACAAGCATAGCAAGATCATAACCATAGCCGAAACAAGGATTGAAAATTTTATTTTGTTATTGCACTTCGCCAGCATCCGACAAAACAGAGAGCTAGAGAATGAGTTTATAGTTATGCATTCTCGCAGAGAAAAGGGTCTCGGAGCGACGCTCTTTAGTGATGCGCGGTTCTGTCGCCATTGGATTGGCCGAGATTCTTTGACTGTGAGAATGAGGTGATTCCGGAGGTTAGCGAGCATCACCCAAGGGCAAACAGCCGGTACCCAGAAAAGTATAAATTTAAAGCTAAATACGTAAAAACTCCGAAAGTAATTGTCGTTGAGTTCTAGAGGACCAGAAAAAGTCAACGTTAGCGTAAAGACAAAGTGGCTTTGGTTTACTATTGGACTCCTTCTAGTTCTATTGGCTTTATCGCCGGTAGTTGCTTCATATCTTCCATCTAGCCCAACGTCACAATCAGCTCCCAGTTCTGGAAGTTCTACTCAACCCAATTGTGCCAACCCGTGTACAATTATAATCAAAAATTCATTATTTGGACCCACCCAGCCTACCATTGTAAAGACTGGAACAACTGTAACATGGAGTAACAAAGATGACACTATTCACACCACGACCTCAAACACTGGCCTTTGGGATAGTGGTGTCTTGGCGGTTGGTAAGAGCTTCAGTTTCACATTCAGTACCCCTGGCGTATTTGATTACCACTGCAATGTTCACCCAATGACTGGGGAAATTGTTGTTGTAAGCTAGCTAGTTGAATGATTACTTATTCAGCCCAGTGTATTCCCCTTTGATTTGATCGGAAGGGATCCTTCCGACATGCGACATCATTGCGCGCGTAGATGATTGATCAGTATATCACGAATTCTATGAAATCATCTTTTCCAGCGGTAAAGCCAAAAATCTCTTGAGCGATCTAACGCCTTCTTCTTCTAGGGCTACGTCTGCCAATTTTCTTCCTTCTGCGCATCGCTAAAGCTCCGACGACTATAATGGAACCAACAATTCCGATCGCGGCCCCGTAGACAAAGAGCTGGTAATACGGCGATGGAAGAGTACCGACAACAACCTTCAGGACAACAGAGTATATGACGTTCTGCTGAGGCAAAGT
>DATLTL010000184.1:0-2938 GCA_035533635.1 Nitrososphaerales archaeon | reverse complement strand
CTCCCGCCTTTGCAAGATAATGTTGTGCCATATCGTCTATTCCCTTCTGGCAAACCAACACATTAGCGCCGGCTTTGGTGATCGTGTCAACCATCTCCTTCAACATTCTCGTTTCTTCGTCAAGGTATTGCTGAATTTGTGCTGGATTCTTTATCTCGATCTTCGCATCAAACTCCGTCTTTTCAATTTCGAGCGGTGAGTTGACTAGAGCTATCTTCGCATTTTCAACACGCTTTGGCATTCCCGAGTGCGCTACTTCTTTGTCGATTATGATTCCCTTGATGAAGCTCGTATCCTTCACTGAACCGCCAGTCTTCTTTTCGACTTTGATGTTGTCTATGTCAACAGCGAAATTTCCTTCGGCTGTCTTCTCGGCAACCTGAAGAAGAGCGTTGACAAGCAAAGTTGCTAATTCCGCGCTATCGTTCGAAATGAGCTTAGAAGCCATGCTAGTCTTTGCAACCTTTACGAGGGTCGCTTTGTCATCCGGCTTTACCGTAACTGCGATCTTGTCAAGAATCTTTTGAGCTTGTTGCGCAGCTTTTCTGTAACCGTCGACTATTACTGTCGGATGAACGCCCTTGTTTATGAGCTCCTCTGCATTCTCAAGCAATGCTCCCGCAAAAATTACTGCGGACGTTGTTCCATCCCCAACTTCGTTGTCTATTGTTTTCGAAATTTCGACTATCATCTTTGCACCTGGATGCTGAACATCAATTTCTTTCAAGACGGTTGCACCATCGTTGGTTATTGTAACGTCTCCCATACCGTCGACAAGCATTTTGTCCATACCGCGCGGACCCAATGTCGATTTTACTATTCGCGCAATTTCCTTGGCAGCCCAGATGTTATTGCTCTGCGCAGCTCTTCCCTTATTTTCAGAAGTGCCTTCTCTAAGTATTAAGACTCGTTGTCCGCCTTCTGTTGTTGCATATGATGCTTGTTGTGCCAAATTCGATTTCACTGGTTGTAATAGGTATTACGTACTATATACATCTATGCAGAAGAAGGCTTACATATTACAATTGGCCATTTTAACATCTGATCTAGCTTTGCCACACAAAACTGCCTCGGTTCCTGCTGCAGTAGAATCGATTGTCACGCACAACCAAGCGGTCCACATGGGCCTCAAGCTTCGGATAGTCAATTATCATGCTCTGGCTACAATCATAAAATCAGATGTCGAGAGATCAACGGGCAAACCCACGACCATAAACACGCTCGTCGTTGCAATAAAGCGATTTTCAGATTCTCTCGTAGAAGAAGAGAAGAAGAAATTGCCTGGACTTGATGTCTTGAGAGGCGCTACGATCACCCTGACGAGCGACGTCGCCGATGTGACCATAAGGTCGAAGAAATCCGAATCCCATGGCATCCTCAAGAAAATAGTGGAGTTATCATCCCAACTAGACGAGTCGCCGGATCTTTTCAAATCTTCGAGCCTCATCAAGCTAGTCGCAAGCGAAAAAGAGTACAAATCTTTGATACGTCCTGAACTGGGAAAATCTCGGATATCAAAAGAATTGATGGGGCTTTCGAAATTGACGCTTCATCTATCACCTCAGGCAAAGAGAGATTCAGGGTTTTCCTTGTACATTTCCGAGTTATTATATCGGCAGGGGATCAATGTTATTCATTCGTATATCGATGAGGACACGGTCATACTTGTCAATAAGGGAGATGCTCCCCGGGCATATGAGATCTTGGAACAGGAAATCTTGCACAGTGAACGCAAAGTCGGAGCGACGATGTTGAAAGCTGTAAGGAAGAACCGTAGTCTAAGGCAGCAATAAGAATACTGACATGTCACCGAATCGTCAAGAAATATACTAGAGCTGCTTCCATAAAGCCAATTTTCCGACGTACCATACAATTGGCTCATCTGCTGAAGAGTTCCTACTTTTCTCAGACTTTGTGATCTTCTTTTTCATTGCGGAAATGGTTAGGTCTGAAAGGCTTCGCATATCAAAAGCAATCCAGTTGTCTCTTCCATTACGGTATCCAACATGAAACAAATGGCAAGTTGATTTTGTCACCTTGTAGGGATGTAACGACAATAGCTTTCACACTTTTCTTCCCGAGAGAATCATAAGATACTGCATTTTCTTAACCACAAACCAGGTACATGAAGGACGCGCCTATGATAATAATGTGCAATTCGCATTCCTTACGTCATCGGAGTCCTTCATTCAAGTTCTTGCGAATAAATGGTGATAATAGTCAATCGCGAGAAATAAGTCTACTGCTCTCGCGAGAAATGACCTAAGACCTTCTGACCAGAAAGGAAACGGGCAATGTGATTTGGAGAATTCTTCCGGCCTATAGTTGCAATTATCTCAGTCCAGATTACGTCTCTGACTCCCTTCATGGCTTCTACTTCTTCAAGGAGATCGAGTAACTCCGCGTTTTCCTTTATGAGGACTTCAGCCCTCAAGTCTATTGTATGCTCGCCTATTGTTCTTTCGACAGAGAGTACCTTATTGCTCTTCAATAACTCCTTCCCTATGGATATTGAAGCCCCGCCCCCAGTGGCAATGAGTAAATCTATTCGCCTGAATCCAAATTTCAATGGATCCAAAGAGTAGGTCTTCAGGAGATAGGTGGCTTCCAACCTCTTGCGCCTCTTCTGGACTGTGCTTAGCGGAATCCCGAGCTGAAGTGATAATTCATGCGAAGGTATTCTCCCCTCAGAATCGATTAGAAGCCTCAATAGCTGTCTGTCCTCTTCCGAGAGTTTTGCAAGAACCATGTCTCGGATATGGGCATAAAGAAAATATCTGTCTTTCCAATATTCGTGTGAGAAATGTTTCGATCTGCATGTTCATATTTGGAAAGTTAATCGACCATATTTCTTGAATATTTGGTCGTATTTGGAAGATTGGCTTTCATAGCGCGTTGGCCTTATGAATAGAATATGGCGTTGATAGAGGAGTCATCG
>DATLTL010000183.1:0-5785 GCA_035533635.1 Nitrososphaerales archaeon | reverse complement strand
ACCTAGAAAATTCGGATTTTCGAAGTATACCGCCGCGGTATCGTCATTGAGCTTCGAGTTTAGCGAGGCGATATTGATTTTTCCGGAAGAATCGTAGTCCACTTGATCAATTTCGATTCCGGCGGGATTGCAATAAGTTCGAAGCACGCCTATCCTTTCTGGTGAGACATTTCTGCCAACCAGGATTCTTCTCCTTCTTGTGACCCTGCCGGCCATCCTCCCAGCCTCTCCAAGAGCAGTGCCCCAATCGTAGAGCGAACTGTTTGCAACTTCCATTCCAGTAAGTTCGCAAATCTGACTTTGATATTCGAACAGTCCTTGAAGCATTCCTTGACTGATCTCAGGTTGATACGGCGTGTAAGCAGTGTAGAATTCCCCGCGGCTGAGTATTTCGTCAATTATAGAAGGTACGTGGTGAACCCAGTTTCCACCACCTATAAAATTCAGGCATTCAGGAGCCGCTTTGTTCTTTGCTAGTTTCGAGTTTACGAATTTTTCTAGCTCTATTTCGCTCATCGCCTCAGGCAAATTGAGTGAGCGCTTCAAACGGACTGATTCAGGTATGTCTGAAAACAATTGGGAGGCATTTTGAATTCCCAATTTTTCCAGCATGAGATGTAAGATTCCCTCTTCGGAGTTAGGAAGGAATTTGTGAACTGCCATGCTCTTCTTGAACTCTTCTCAAGTTCGCAGAAAATGCGATTAAAATTCTTAACTAAGGCGAATCAAGCTATTTGCGAACAATGACAAAGATATTGACAAATTGCTAGTCCACGGCCCAAAATCGTTGTCACATATAGAAAGTCTTTAAAACGGATTTTGACATTCGCGTGCTTTATCGGAGCAGTGCATTGATGCGTTCAAAGACGCCGCTTCTAGTGGCGTTCATCCTCTTTACGTCGCTTTTTTTCGGCACGTTTGTTGGAGGTCTTGTATTGCATACAGCCGATGCGTCTTCTCCCAGCGGCTACTCGCTCCAAAGCGTTCAAGCCTACAATCCATATGGACAATTCGTAATTAATGAAACGCTAAAGGGCACGATCGGTTCGACTCCTTTGAGCTCTGTTACATTCGGCTTTCCATCGAGCTACCAGATGAACCTCGTCTCTCTTAGCTCTTATGCGAAGCTTGGTTCCTCGCCAGTTCAGACGACCACAACAACCAGCGTTTCAAACAACACCCTTCTCATTACGCTTTCATTCGCCCAAAGTCTTTCGGGATCAAATTCCACCGTTGGTCTGGGATTCTGGGTACTTGACTCACTCAAAGTTGTAAATGCGACGAGCTTTATTGCTCCGGTGCTAGCCAGTCCATCGGTTAGCATTAGTCTGACTAGTCTGAATAGTACGCTTGAATTCCAGAATCCTTCGATATATCTCTCCAACGCTACAATCGTAACATCCGAAGGTTTTGCTTCGTCCACCGCTATTATTCAAACCCCATCCTATAATGGTCATGTTCAAACTTGGAACTACTTCACCAACAATGCGACGTCAAAACTCAAGGCGTTTCCAGTGACTATACACGGGTCATCGTCTAGCACCGGTTACTTGGATTTCACATCCATTAGCAGACAAATCTCTATTGATTCAAGCGGCAAAATTCTTGTGAAGGATACACTGAACATAAGGAATCTGGGATTGAATACGATTTCGGTACTCACTTACATTCCATTGACTACCGCGCAGAATCTTACGGCCGTGCCATCCAACGAACCGCCTTTGAGTAATGTTGGAACTGTCTCGATGAGCGGGCAACAGATTTCTCTCAATAACACGAACCAAGAAATTCAACCCAGCAGTTCTGCGACGTTGATATTCCAGTACCCACTTTCGACTCAATACTGGAACGTGTCCAACGGAATTTATGATGTTTCAGTTCCAACCACCGTACCCGTAGGAGGAATAGTTAATCTATACAGTTTGAGCTCAAATTCAATACCAGGCATTGTCATAATCGGACACCAAATATCTCTCTCAGGAACTGACACGAATCAACTGGGAGCGTCTACAGCTGCGTTCAAATTCAGAGTGGGAATCGCCTCGGCGAGTTCGGATGCTTTACCAATAGCAGTGATTCTATTTGTCGGCGTATTCGTTGGCGCAATACTATTCAGACCAAAGTCTGAAGTTGGCGAAGACTTCGGTTCAGCATTCGATGCCTTGATCAAAGCAGTGGAGGATAAGGTATCCAGTACGAACGACATATTATCAGAACTAAAATCGAATGGGTCTTCAATGGGTAGAAACGAGCTTGTCGTCGCAAGATCAAGGATTGAGGACGTTCGTACAAAAGCCATATCGAGGATAGGGTCAATCAGGTCGCAACTTCCGCAGAGCGTTTCGACCGCTGTCCAAGCAGGGTTGAACGAAGTGGTATCAAGTGACAGAGAGTTTGACCGGGTTGTTCGAGATATTCTGAATAATTACGATCAGTTTGTTTCGAAGCGCATGAAGGAAGACACATTTGAGAGAATCCAGCAGAGCAACGGGCGAAGGTTGCAAAGTGTGACTAATTCTCTGCTCGATAAGGTTCACGATCTTCGAGAAGAGTTCGAAAGCGAAAGTTAACCTGCGTATTTGATCAGCTCCGTAAAGGAAACATTCAATAAATAAACGCCTAAATTGGATTCTGTTCACGGAAGTAATAGGATCGTGTCACATGACAAGGAGTTGCTCAGGAAACGTTTCTCGGCCGATCCAGAAAAATTTTATCGAGTCGCACTGTTCAAAGAACTGGGTTTCTTAAGAAAGCAATGTCCAAGGTGCGGAGGGTTTTTCTGGACTCTGGACGAAGAGCGCGTCAACTGTCCAGAGCAACCATGTCAGCAGTACGAATTCTTGGGCTCGCCGGCAACTAAGGACAAATACGACTACGTAACGAGTTGGCGGAAGGTCGAATCATTTTTCCAGAAACACGGACACCAACCGGTTTCGAGGTATCCAGTCGTCTGCAGATGGCGTCCCGATCTTTACTTCACTATAGCTTCAATAGTAGATTTTCAGAGGATAGAATCAGGCAAAGTTGTTTTCGAATTTCCGTACAATCCGCTGATTGTTCCTCAGATGTGCCTCCGATTTTCAGACATCGCAAATGTCGGCGTGACGGGTCGGCATTATACCTCTTTTTGCATGATTGGCCAGCACGCTCTTGCGAACGCGAAGGGTTACTGGAAAGATAGGTGCGTTGAGCTTGATTTCAAACTATTGACTGAAGAGTTTGGCATCGACAAGAAGGAAGTGGTGTTCAAGGAGGATGTATGGTTGGGTCCGGGCGCTTTCGGAAACAGCCTAGAGTACTATGTTCGGGGTTTGGAGCTAGGAAATGCAGTGTTTACCGGGTTTGAAGGTACCCCTGAGAATTACAAAGAGTATCCGGAAAAAGTAATCGATATGGGAGCCGGCCTCGAGCGATTCGTTTGGGTTTCCCAAGGCACTTACAATAGTTATGATGCCGTTTTTTCTCCGGTTCTGGCAAAGTTCCAGAAAGAGACCGGGTTGTCGATTGGATCGGACAGAACCTTGGATGGCTACTTCAAACTGGCCGGTTCCCTTGACATTGATCAGTTCAAAGGCGCAGTCGCCGATTACTCGAACATTGCAAAACAGCTTGGATTGCCTGAAGATGAGTTGCGAAAGAAGGTAACCCGGATCCAGGCGGTTTATTCGATTATTGATCACACCCGAACATTGTTGTTTGGAATCTCAGATGGCATGCTTCCTGGCAACGTCGGAGGAGGATACAATCTTCGAGTGATATTGCGGAGATCCCTTGATTTCTTGGACGATCTTGGTCTTCGACTAGATCTCACCGAACTTGCTCGCTGGCACGCCGAGGCTTTGAAAGATCTGTATCCTGAGCTCTCAGAACACGTGAATGATGTCGGAATAATATTAGACGTTGAGGAGAAGAAGTATGCCGTTACACGCGAAAGATCATCAAAAATAATCGAAACAATATCAAAGAAGAAGCAAAACATCGACGTCGAGAAACTTGTAGAACTCTACGACAGTGACGGAATAACTCCGGACGTATTGAAAAAAGGAGGACTCAAGATAGAAATTCCTTCGGATTTCTACAACCGCATCACATCTAGGCACATGGTTCAGAAGGAAGAGGGCCAGATGGCGTCTCACGACGTTTCCTCTCTTTCGCCGACGAAATTGATTTTCTACGAAAATAGCAACCAGTTCAAATTTGGCGCGAAAGTCTTGAAGGTACTTCCCGGAGAATATGTGGTACTAGATTCGACAGCCTTCTTTGCAAGAGCAGGAGGTCAAGAACCAGATCACGGCACTATCAATGGACTCGCCGTTGACGAGGTAATCAAGGTGAACAGCGTTGTATTGCACCACGTTAAAGGTCTCGATGGGAAGATTTCGCAGGGTGACTTGGTTGAAGGGTTGGTTGACTCTAGGCGTAGGTCTCTCATAACGAGGCATCACACGGCTACGCACATCATAAACGGCGCATCCAGAAAAATTCTGGGGCCTTGGGTGTGGCAGCATTCAGCGTTCAAAGATATTGACATGGGTAGGTTGGATATTACTCACTTTGCTCACCTTTCTAGAGATCAGGTTCTTGAAATTGAGAGAATGGCAAACGATATTGTAAGACAGAACATTCCTGTCACGATAACATGGCTTCCGAGGAGCGTTGCTGAACAAAGATACGGTTTCCGTCTTTATCAGGGCGGCGCAGCTCCAGTCAAGGAACTTCGAATAGTAAATATCGGAGGTTTCGATATTGAGGCCTGTGGCGGGACCCACGTCAGTACGACAGGAGAAGTTGGACTGATTAAGATCATAAAATCAGAAAGAGTACAAGATGGAGTTGAACGACTCGAGTATGTCGCTGGCGAAGTTGCAGTGAATTACGTAGAAAGGCAAGAATCGATATTGCTTGATTCCTCTTCGAAGCTCGAAACTCCAAGCGAAAAACTATCTGCCTCCATCTCAAACCTGAAAGCCGATGCAGATAACTCAAGGAGAAATGCAAAGCAACTCGCAAAGCGGTTAGCCGATCTCATGGTAGGTGAAGTTCCGAAACTTTCCCAAGAGATAGCTGATGGACTGAAAATCTATTCATCATTATTCGAGGAAGGCCTTGACTCAGAGTATCACTTGATAGTCGGCGACAAGCTTTGCAAGACAGATCCCTCGCTGGTTTACATAGCAATTTTCGAAGAAAATTCAAGAACAAGAATAATTCTGTTCTCGGGAGAGTCAGCGCAGAAAAAGGGAGCCAAGGCTGGACTCCTGGTGAAAGAAATCGCAAAGTCCATCGGTGGGTCTGGCGGGGGTGACTCACGATTCGCACAGGGGGGAGTCGACCGTCGACCAGAATCGATTCCAGACCTTCGGGCGATTCTGTTAAATTCGATTACTGGAAATCTTTCAAAACCCTAGAATCTAGCTAGAGTTTGCGTGCCAAAAAGATGGACAAGAGTATCGAAGACAAGTGGATGGAACGCTGGGAGAAACAGCGGGTATTCGAGTCCGATCCAGATCCTACGAGGGAGAAAAAATTTGTCACATTTCCATTCCCATACATGAATGGACCACTGCACATTGGGCACGCTTTTACGTCGGTTAGGGTGGATGTCTATGCTCGCTACAAGAGAATGCAGGGTTTCGACGTGCTATTCCCGTGGGCTTGGCACTGGACGGGTCAACCAATAGTTGCAGCTGCGGAAAGGTTAGCAAATGGGGATAAAGCTATGGTTAAAGAGTTCGTCGAGATTGACGGAATCTCTCAGCGCGACCTTCACAAATTCTACGATCCA
>DATLTL010000182.1:0-3634 GCA_035533635.1 Nitrososphaerales archaeon | reverse complement strand
AAATCCTATCCCGAGGAGAGATACTGCGGCAGAAGGGATCTTCATTGGTACGAGAGGCTCGTAACATCTCTTAAATTGGACAAGATTCTACCCCTTCCCCGTGCTGAAAGGGGGGTGACGCATCCTCCTTAGTTCTACACTTACTTCGTTGCTAGGATTGTCTAAAGGATTATTAACGATGTAACAAATCGCGACTCTTAAAGCGATCACTGGTTTCGTTTTTTTCACGGCATGACCTCTAAATTGCAAACCTCCACCACGCAACAGAAAATTCGTGACTACTACGATGTTACAAAGCCAAATGTAATCTCTCTTCTTGTTTTCACTGGTGCTGCGGCTTACATTGCCAGCGCCGGGTGGCACACAAACCTACTATCACTCGTAATTGTCAGCGGATCAATTTGGCTAGGATCTGCGGCCGCTAATACGGTCGGGAGTTACTTCGACAGAGACATTGATGCCATAATGCCCAGAACGAGGGATAGGCCTATACCCACTGGAAGAATCGCGCCATCTAATGCCTTCACGTATGGAATCGTTCTTCTGGCTCTCAGTTTGGGACTTTCGTATTACCTTAATCCGCTGAGCGCGCTCGCAATGCTAATTGGTTTCTTAGATTACGCGCTAGTCTATAGCTATCTCTTGAAACGCAGAAGCTGGTCGAATATTATCTTGGGCGGATTTTCAGGAGTGATGCCTATACTCGTTGCTTATTTTGCAGCCAAGAATCCGGTATTGCCCTTAACCGCTGCTCTATTCATGGGCTTTCTTGTCTTCTTCTGGATTCCGGAGCACATTTGGTCACTTTCAATAAGATTCAGACAACAATACACCGATGCGAAGGTACCGATGTTGCCGGTCGTCGTGGCAGAAAGAACATCTGTCCAGATCATCGCCATAACAACGATATTCATGGTCGCCTACAGCTTGATTCCGATATTTACCCCAAGCCTTGGATTCCACTTGATTTATGATGGAACGGCAATAGTTTTGGGCGCTCTCATGCTGGCCATTAATGTTTGGCTTTTGCAAAAACCCTCTTCCGACAGGGCTTGGACAGTTTTCAAAATTTCCAGCCCCTATCTCTTTTTTGCTTTCATAGGAATCATTGCGGATATTTTGGTTTACACGCACTAAGTGAATCATTTTAAGTACGGAATCTACCACCTGTGCGGGTATCGCAATCCTTGAGCAACCTCTTTACCTCCCAGGGAAAGTTCTTGCTTTTCGGCGATCTTCATTTGAACTCCAGAGATTTCGCCATTGCGTGTGAAGACGCCGGCGTCGACGCGGTAATTTTTCATTTGAACCAAGATGTTGGCGGTGGTGTTAGATTCGCTGGATTGGAGATCGAAGAAGATTCGATCAAGGATTCGTTGAGCGTTTTGAAAATACCTGCTGGAATATCAATAGGTGACACTAGGGCTCTATTGTATGATGACTGGGAGGCAATTGCCAAAATGGGTTTCTCCTTTGTGAACATGTTTGCGCACCAGCTTCCATCGTTTGTTTGGGATGATCAGAGATTCGAAAAACTTGTTTCGATCGGTCCAGGTTATATTCTAGAGCAGGTCAAAGCGTTGTCAGAATTCGATTCAGTTTCCGGAATTGTTGCTGCTCTCACACCAAATCAGGGGATTGGACTGCCCTTTACAATGCTCGACGGAACTACTCTCAAGCTTGTGACAAAACTATCGAGCAAACCAGTCTTTCTTCCTACTCAACGTGACATCCGACCTCAAGATTTGAAAAGATTAAGAGATCTTGGATCCAGCGGATTGCTTCTCACAAGCACGGTGTATGGTGATAGTGTTGATAGTTGTAAAGAGAAAATTTCACGTTTTAGGGAAATAGTTTCAGGATCGTCTCAAGTGGGGACTGCATAAAGTTTTACTAACTTGTTCATTCTGAAACATCCAAATGCCAAGGCAACCAAAGGCCCTTGTACTAGCTGGTGGTATGGGCACCAGGCTTCAACCGTACACATTCTTTGTCCCGAAACCCATGTTGCCACTTGGGGACAAGCCGCTGCTAGAGCATCTTCTCCTCTGGCTCAAGAAGAACGGCGTTTCCGAATTCGTTTTTTCAATAGGATATCTTGGAAAAACTATTGAGTCATATTTTGAGAATGGTTCGCAATGGGACGTGAAGATCAGTTACGCTCACTCGAATTCCGCTCTTGGCATATCTGGACAACTACTAAACGCAAGAGATAATGTAAAGTCCACTTTCTATCTGTTATACGGCGATTCAATATTTGATTTCGATATTGGAAAGCTCTTACAACATCACAGGAAGACCGAATCTGTCCTGACGATGGGGCTGATGCATTTTTCGCAGAAACTTGTTTATGGAATGATAGAAAGAGAAAAGGATGGAACGGTAACTGCGTGGAAAGAAAAACCTGAAGTTCAAGGGCTCATCAACGTCGGCTGCTACGTCGCAGAACCAAAGCTATTCGAGTACATACCAAAGGGGCGCATGTACGGTTTCGATAGCGTGGTGCGCGACATGATCAAAGCAGGTGAAAAGATCTCATCATACGTGATACCCGGCAAAGAGTTCCTTGATATTGGCGATGAAAGATCGTACAAACGTGTCTACGATCTCTTCCTTCAGAAAATGGGAAAAGTCCTTTGAAACTAGATAATATGAGACTAGTAGTTTTTGAATCTAGTCTGCGAGCAAACTTTAGACCGCTTTCATTGACACGCCCGACATTCGATTTGAATTTTGGCATAGGCACCCTGCTTAGCAGAATCGAACAAAGAGTAGGAAACAAGGCATCGGATCTTTATGTGCCAGAATACCTGCGAGACGTGACACAAGAAAAACATCCCGAGGTGAAAGTCAATGAGGAAGTCTCGCAAAAATGTTTGCTCGTTAATGCGCTTATTGGTGGCAGGGACGAAGTTTGGGCAACCATTGATCAAGCAGTTTCAGAAAATATTGACGTATTGTCATTCGATTCACAGGGAAATCTTGTATTCGGAATCGCCGAGGAAGCAAACCCGGATCAATTTGCAAGAAAATCTAAGTGGAGTTCGAGCAGAGCGAAACCATTCGTTCCTGAGGTTGACGAATCCGCTCTACTGAGATTTCCATGGAAACTAGTCGAAGAAAATGAAAGTGCAATAACTGAAGATTTTTCGAGGAAATACTTTGAGAGGCAACATTTTGAGGGGAATTGCGAAACTAGAGGAAGTGCATTCAGCATTTCGAACGATGCTGATCTCGAGAGATTCGTAACTCTTGATTCCAGAAAGGGCCCAATAATCATAGAAGATGAAGCTCAGATCCAAAGCTTTTCTCATCTTTGCGGTCCGTGCTTCATAGGCAAAGGTTCGATTGTGAAATCTGCGAGGATCAGAGAGGGCACTACTATCGGCGAAAATTGTCGAGTTGGAGGTGAAGTGGAGCAATCAATAATTTCAGATTATTCAAATAAGAACCACGATGGATTTATTGGGCATTCGATCGTAGGAAGCTGGGTGAATCTCGGCGCCTTGACAACTAATTCGGATCTCAAGAACACCTATGGAGAAATTAAGGTAAATTTAGGCAAGAAACAGGTAAGGACAGGCTCCGTCAAGGTGGGAGTCTTCATTGGTGATTTTGCAAAGACTGCAATCGG
>DATLTL010000181.1:0-8539 GCA_035533635.1 Nitrososphaerales archaeon | reverse complement strand
GAACTTACCGGTTACAAACCGCAGCAGTGCTTCAGAACCTAATCCCTGGGAACACTCTCCAAGCATGCATATCTTGGACTCCGAATCTTCGAGTGCCACATTCTTCGCAATCTGGAAGAACGATCTCGCAAGAGATTCAGTTAGTGTCCTGTCATTTTCCAGGCCACCGCATCCAAAGATGATACGTTCCATCTTGGCTGGCAAAGCGATGGAAAGAGTCTTCGTCCAGAAATCAATTGTCTGTGCGTGAGCAGATTCACAGTCACCGTAAGAAACCGAGAGAAGTCCCGCCGTTGTCTTTTCCACGATTTCCATGACTTGGACCTCAGAACAAGATTGCAACACCCGCATCGAATACCATGAAGCATTGGATTTTAGCAGCGGACATGGCAATTCATCAGAAGACCTCTTGAATGCTTGATCTTTCAATTCAGTTACTAGTGATACCAGATCAGAGGCAGCACTGGTCAGCCCGAAAAGCGGATCATAGTGAACTGACGTAAGCACCAAGAGTCGGTTGGTTGCTTTTATCTGGGCAGGAACTTTTGCAGGAGCTCCATCGACCAGTCCTATGTCAATCAAGCTTTCGATGTTGAGTAACTCTGCCTCGATCGCAAACTCTTGAGCTTTCCTCCGGGCAAGCGCTCCCAAGTTCTTTGGATGTAGAATTTTTCTTACCGTCTTGTTTCGAGTTAAGAGTAAGTCAAGAAACTTTTGCGTTCCTGAGCTTCCTGAAAGAAGCAGCAATGTATCCTGCGATACCATATCGGCGGCTTTTTCGAGATCTTCCTGAGTTATCTTTGGAGTTTGGGGTTCTAGGATTTGAGACAGATTCTCCTGCTTTATGTCGAAGGAAACCTCTACCGGGCCGTAGGGAACCCAGATCTCGGTCATTGGAGAAGCTTCTTGTCATTCGCGTTGAATTAGTACTTGTTGGATCCGGCGGGATTAGGCGTAAATCATCAAGCCTTTTTGTTCCAGAGTAACGTGAAGGTTGTTCACAGCTCTATAAACTTCAGTTTCCTTCTTGGCACCCGTGCAGACAAGTTTTCCGGAAGCAAATAGCAGTATAACCGTTTTCGGATCTGCCATCCTGTGAATCAGGCCGGGGAATTGCTCTGGTTCGTACATTGATTTGGGTAGCTGCCTGGCTGCTTCCTCAAGATGCACTTTTCCTCCTAATGAAGCGGACGCGACTATGTTCTGAATATCAATCACCGGCTCGTTTCTGATGTCTATGCTGCCCTTTCGCAGTTTCTGAACAACGGTCTTTACTGCCTTGATTGCCTGTTCCTCGGATTTTGCTCCAGTGCAAACCATTTTCCCTGAACTGAAAATGAGAGTCGCAGTCTTCGGCACTTTGAGCCTGAACACTAGACCGGGAAATTGATCTGGATGGTACTCGACGTCTGAAAAGGACCTTGTAATCTGATTCAGATCAACTGTTTGATTGATGCTTGCGGAAGCTACAACATTTTCGATACTGATAAGAGCTTTAGTCTGCGGCAAAAATATGGCCTTATATTGGCTTTTTAAATCTCATATATAAAGCTGAATCGAGGGGGTTCTGTCAAGAACATGGGCCTCACTGGGGTTTTTGTTTCTGTCAAGGCTCGGGCCCTAGATGTTTCTTCTTGCTTTGCGAGGCAAAGAAAAGGCCTCGCTAAAATATGTGGGTTTTGCTCTCATCTCTTTGGGGCCAATAGGAGCTATCGCTTATTCTTTGGTAACGCTTACTGACTTCGAGATTCCGTTTGCCATTGCGACATTTGGCATTTGGGCTGGTCTAGTTGTCCTTTCGAGTGAAGTGGTTGAAAAGAGAATCGAGCAAAACGTAGTAGATTACAATGTCAAGCTAGCGAAGAAAGGAAAATCTATCAAACCCCGCAAACTAAAAGAGTTCAATTGGCCAAAAGCGGTTCTCGGACAAGCAAGTACATTATTTCTGATAGGTTCTATTTTGTTTATAGCTGACATCTTTCTGAATATTCAAGATATTGAAATACTAGCTTTCAAATCCTATGATGTTTTATTTTATGCGGGAATGTTTGCAACAATAGGTGCAGTGGTCTATAGCTCTCGCCTTTTCAAATTCCTGATAGATAGGACATACCGCCCAAAGTATGGAATGTCTCATCTTGCAAGAGGTTTTGTCGTGGTTGCCACAATGCCTTATTCCTATTACTCGGTGACTTTTCTTTACTCACTTCTTGTACATTCTCCACCTATGAATAATCTCGGAATCTTCTTAGCTATTACTTTCATTCTTGCTATTATTGGAATTATATATCTCGATTACAACGTTATTTGGAAAGATATGATCTCCAAGCCAGCTGTTGTTCTTCTCTCAGCTCCAGTGGACTTTGTCTTACTTCTTCTTATTCTTCTTAAGTTAGGTGTTCCTATTTGACAAATACTCGCTCAAGATCGTCCTTATCGTTTCTGGGATTGAATCCAATAATCTCTTTTTCCGTTCTTGCTCTAACTTCTTTTCCATTTCCTCAGTCATTGCAACATTTTACCGTTTCATCATGCCTTAGAGTAACCTCTGATGGAGCTTTGAATTTCCAAGAAGCTTCAAAGGTGTTTTTCACGAAAACTACTCCAAGAACTCAGCATATCAAAGACATTACACTAGCTGGAAAGATTCACAACCAAAAAATGGAGCGCATGAATGGAGAAATGAGAGACAGAGAAAAAGTCATTCGCGGAGTGAAATCTAAGCAAAGCCCAGTATTCAAAGGCTCTCAGATCTTCCACAATTACATAAGACCGCACATGAGACTAGATGGAGGGAAAACCCCAGCTGAGGCGTGTGGAATCAAGATCACGTGGGAGAACAAGTGGTTTACTTTGATTCAAAACGCAAGCACGAAAAAAGAATGATCAATTCAGTTATTAACAGAAGTTTGTACAATATGTTTTAAGCTGAACGCACACGTTGCCGATTGATCAAAGAATCATCTTAATTGTTGGCCTTACTGTAATCGTAATCGTCATAGTTGTCGTAGTACGCGTCTTGCTGGGCAAACGCCCTACCAACTTCTAATTGTTTCACCTGAACCCCAGTCATAACCCGCAATTTGACAAGGACAAAAGCCTAGTCAAAGACCCGAAGACTTGAAAGAACCGTCTAGAGAGTTCTGTTTACATACTGCGCTCTCGTTCTTCGTGTTAACTGTCGGACCCCAGGTGTGTTTAGGATTTAATCACGGTCACTTAGCAGGAAATGCTCTGACTTTGGGTGCGATCTGAACCCGTAACGGTGCTGTTAGTTATGGTGGTCACTGACACAACTGGCGAATTGGGTGCAGTGCTGGGATAGATGTAAGTTACAGTCGTTGTCTGCATCATAGGTCCGCTGTAATAAGTTACGCTTCTCTGACCAGATATCGTGACGCATGTTGGCGTGTATACTACAACGAGGACAGTTTGCCTTGTTATGGTCAGTGTAGGATACGTCAGACTTGAAGGGGAGATTGTGGTTGAAGACAATAGGACTACTGTCTGAGTCAAGGTGGAAGCCGATTGAGTTTGGGTAAAGGTTGTAGTCCTTCCAGAAGAAATAGCGTATCCGATTGAGGTTCCCAGTGCTAGAGCAATCAGAACAAACACAACCGAAACTAGAATAATGATTCGAGGTTGCAAGATATGACGGCTAGCTTGATGGATGCATAGGACAATATAAGAAACTATGCAATAAGGTCAGTTGTTCTGATTAATAGAACAGCCGACTCTTCCCTTTGGCTCAGTTAACTTTCTTTCTTTGAGGCATTCTGAATTAGTGTTAACCACTCGCTATCTTCCTCGACCTTGATTCCAGCTACTTCAGCTGGGGTTTGTTCCTTATTGCTCCATGCGTTATTACGAAATTATAGAATATCTGGTATCCATTGAGTACTGGGTTTCTTTGATCTCAAAACCTCGGAAATTCTGCTCGCGGTCACGTATTTCTTAGTTCATTCGTTCCATTTTGTTCTTGCAAATTATTCCGTTGAATGAAATATCTTTGAAATAACTACAGCAATCCAGCCACGAGTATAATCAATGCGCGTCCTGCAACGATCCCTAGAAGCGATAGTACAACGTTCAGCACGATGTAGACAAGACCAAGGAGTAACTTCCCAGCGTCCAATAGGGCAGCACCCTCGAAGGCAAAAGACGACATCGTTGTAAAGGAGCCGCAAAATCCGATTCCGAGGAGGATTACATAATTCTGGCTCAGCCCAAATCTCTGGACTGTGGTCATACTCAATCCAAGGATGAAGCTACCCAAGACGTTGATGAACAATATGGTGACCGGAACGCCATAAACGAATAGCGCGTCGCTTCCGATCTTATATCGCAAGTATACTCCTGACAGTGCACCAATTGCCAAATACAGCAAGTCTAGTTTCCAAATTGCCAATCGCTTCTTCCACTCTCGCCATTTTTTGATTCACAAGGTAGAAGCTATTGGCCCATCCATGAAGACGAGCGGTTGATGGCGAGCCTCACCGCCATTTCTTGATTTCGTCGTGGTGCTTTATTAAATTAACTCGAAATAATAGAAATTATTCGAGTCGACCGCGTTCCAAATAGTGACGACTCGGTCAAATGCCTTTTCCACATGTCTTAGGTTTTTCAGAAATAACTCTGATTCCTCATTGTCGTCAACAAACGAATAAAAGTTCACAATAGAAAAGAATTATCCAAAAACCGAAGCAAGCATCAACGCGACCACATTGTCAATCTGATGATCCTCTCTTCGCCTATCATGAATGCGCGCACGATCTAAATCCAGAAATCCTAGTTGCAAAGATCCCAATTTTTACTCGCGGCTAATCAGTAAACTTTTCGTTTTGGTTGTAATATCCAGAGCCAGATGTTGAGTATTAATCCAACCACTAGAATGGAGACAAGAAGGTATTGAAGATATCCAGCCGATCCGTTTACCGGGAAAATAAACACTAGGTTTGATTCGGCAGTGGTAGAAACAAATGTGCTCTTTGACATAGAAACCCCTTCTATCGAAGCTGTGACGTTGTACAAACCAGAAGGGACATAGATCAAAACGTTTCCGTCAGAATCTGAAGTAGCTGTCGCTCTTCCTCCGTAGCCATTATCTGCTACCACTGACACGTTAGCCAGCGGAACGGAATTGCTTGTCACATGTATTGACAACATTCCAAGAGGCACGTAGACATCGTTCACAGTGAACGGTTTGTCTATCGAGACAGTCAGCGGTTGGAGATTTTGGCTGCCGAAGACTGGTGTGAGTTGGACAGAAAGAGGAAAATTCCTTCCGACCATGTACAGCGAGTCATTGTACATCTCTGACGATAGAATGTTTGGATTATTCGCAACTGTAAAGTTGAGATAGGAAATATCTGGTCGTGCACTCTTTACGACCACCCCTCCGATGCTACTTAGAATATCCACCCGAGTCTGATTGAGATTCATCTGAAGTCTAGAATAAGAGTCCACTCCTCCGATTTCGTACATCAGGTACAAAGCTGTCGGCCAGGTTTGAGGCCCTCGGTTCAGGCTACTGTTTTCACTAAAAAATAAGGAGCTTATCAAAATTTGGTTGCATCCCCCAGTCCATAACCAGGCACCATCTGTTAGCAGTAGTGCGGCCGTTTGTTCGACAATTAATCCTGCATCGCTCTCGAAGAAAGCATTGAGTTCGTAACGGCCCGGACGCGGAACAGTGTTATTTGTCAATGATACCTTTTCAGATGAACTTGATGTGAAAAGTGCGGTGCTCGAAGAAATAGCGGTTATATCCCTCGAAAGAAACTCTCCATTCAAGTTACCATCGAAGGTGTACAAATAATCCATATCGTACCAAAAGGAAAACGTTCGGTTCACGAATCCGTTGATATTCAGAGTTGCATTATGAAGGTTCGCCCCCACTAACATTTCTCCCCCTCCAACGGCTTGGGGGATCGGGACGGCTAGAGTTGAGTTAAGTTCCGAAGAAGCGAGACAGGCTTGGAAATTGAACGCTGTATTTTCTGGAATCATGAAGCCTAGATTCAAATTGCTAGCCTGCAACGAGAAGTTATCCAAGACAGGAAGGATTGGATGCGCAGAGGGATTCAGAAATGAAATTTTCAAGCTTATCATGGAAGTGTTCTTGAGTGTCACATCCAGAGTCCAGCTACCTTCAGCATCTGAAGCTGAAAAAATGTAGAGAAGGGATACAGTAGAGGTGGAAATTTGGTGGCTTGAAGCCACGCCCCCCTTGGGTGAAATTAATTGAACTGAGACGGCTTGGTTTGATGTTGAAAGTAGCCACATCTCGTCACCTGGAGAGTAAATTGGAATCCCTTCTTGTAAGGAGGAAAGGCTTCCGGGACTGTACCCGAGTTCAATGAAACCCAGAGCTGTCGGAATGACTTGGGCGGTAGCAGAATGAACAGGACCTTCCAGACTGGTGATTGGAGTGAGCAAGATTGTAAAAGAGAAAAGCGCCAACAAAATGAATACGATTCTTCTATCGGCCACGCGAACTCCCCCACAATGCAGCTACTCCGATCAGTGTAGGAATCGTGAACGCAAGCAGGACATCCGAACTGATCGAAAGAAAAGCAATAATCCAAATTAGCACTCCGAGAGTTCCACTCAGTGGTATCAACAATGCGGTTGAGATCTTGGTTCGAGAATCCGTTTCGAGATCCCTGAGAGTGGCATAGGCGGTCATTCCAACGAAGAATACCACTAGCCCGAAGAAGAGAGTACTGTTTGACCCTAATCCATTAAAGGAGGATAGCGGGCCCTTGAATTGCCCAAACTGAATGAACAACATCCCGAGACCTGACGGTCCCTGAATCCTTGTCCCTTCTCTTGCCAGAACTCCTGATAGAAACAGCATACCCCCGACTTCTAGGGAGCCGATCAGTACCACGATCGCAAGAGAAGCTTCTTTCGCCATGTCTATAACAAATTTGTAGATCGCGTACGGGGATAGCACCAATGCGGAGACTCCTATCCATGTCGTGAGTATCGTCCCCATCAAAATCGTGTAAGCGGCATCGCCTGTCCAAAATGTCAACAAGGCCAGAAGCGGGATCAAGAAGACTTCAAAGGAAAATAGAACCATGGCAACCAATGGCTGGTTACGAAATTTCTTTTCCAGCGCGAGCACTAGTGTCACCCTAGATATTTGAGTACCCAATATCGCCAATTCTAAACGCGACAAATTATTCCAGTCAGTTAGAGCAATGCACCTAGTTACGAATACAACATACATTATGAAAATTCCTACACCCACGATTCCGGAGGATGCAAACCTGATGGCCCTTTCTCTCAAATCCACGCAACTCTGCTGACAAGCCTCGTCATATCCTGATACGGTTTGTAGATGACAGTGAGCTCGCCCACTTTGGACAGCGTCACCCCAGGATCTTCAATCAAAAGTGTCGGCTTTCTTGCTACAGTCGATGTGAAAGTTTTGTCTTGTACCTCTTTGAAGCCGGTAACGCAAATGTCCGCTCTGCTCAAAAGCAACGAAGCGCTGTCTGGATCGCAGATTCCTGAGGTCGACATTGTCATGATTGCTTCTGAGAGTTCTCCGAGGTCTGACGCTCCTTCTGTGACAACTTGCTCACCGACAGCAAACATGACCGCTACATCGCATCCCATCTTCAGAATACTCTTTCCGATCTGGGCGATCCCTTCGCATGCCGCATCCATCCATCCGAGGGAATCCTCGCCTCTTTCGCTCTTGCGAATGAGAGCTATTGAGACACTTTTCTGGATGTTTGCTGCTCGAGTTTTGAGGAGTAACCGTTCATCTGGCATCGAGGCGACCTTTTTCCAGAAGATGTTCTTCATCTCTGTCGCCCCAGTGTATTGGTCAACGGAATAGAACTCCATATCAACACCTTGAGATCTGGCTTCGCGTTCTCCAATCGATAACGTCACAGGTCTGGTTGTCCTGGATTCATTCAGAATCGATGAAGGGTAGCAGTCGAATGTGAAATCTGCCGCGGCAAATTCAACAGTTTTTTTGAAAAGCCGAAGCGAATCATTAAGCTCAAACTGAGCGGACATTCCTGAGAACCTGCCAGCATATTTTGGTGTGATTCGCAGACCGAATGTTTCTTGGTCATTATTTTCCATCTCTGATTTCAAACCCTTTGGCAAAACAAACTTTGACAGTGAGATGCTCACAAATCTGCCCGCTTTTGATTTGAGGACCAATCGCGCCGTAGCTTCTTCCCCTTTGAAGCAAGAAACATGTGATTTTTCTGGTCTGACTTCAATGTTATCTGTCGATGATCTGGCTAGAATAAATTCGGAAATCAATGCAGCGAAAACAAGTGAAAGGCAAAGTGCAAGGACAACATTGATGTCAAGAACAGTGGCCGCAATAGTGCCAGCTAGAGCTGCCTTTAGTAGATCCTTGCCGCGGGCTGTCAGTTTCACCTTGGAGGCTTCACTACGTCCAATACCTGATCGACGAATGCGTCGGTTCCCTGAACGAGTCCCTTCAACGCTGCTGACCTGTCAAGCCTAATCCTGTGGGAGAGTGATACTTTCGCGAGCTTCT
>DATLTL010000180.1:0-3864 GCA_035533635.1 Nitrososphaerales archaeon | reverse complement strand
TGGGATCGCACTAGCAGCGTACGAGGTTCTTTACAATTTTGCAATTTGGACAGCCGAGATTGCAACTAATTCATTGCTCGGTTCGTTAAACCCGGACGTGATAATTAACCAGTTCCCAAATCCGAAAACGCCTTGGAACTTAGTGTTCGCTACAAAACTGAGCACAACAGTTCTTGCTGTGACTTTGTACGTATTCTACGTTGTGCGTCAAATTGAAAGACAAGCGTTCCATGTTGACTAAGCCTCAGGGTTTTTTCCCTGCGTAATGGGCTTCCGTCGCAACCAGAAGAGGAGTCCGACAACAAGCAAGATTGCTACCAGAACTTCGACAAGTGTAAACGCGCTTGATAATGCGGCGATTATTTTTGAACTATTCTGTCCGGCTAGAAATCCTACGTAGACTAGAATGGCGTTCCAGACAAAGATTCCAACTCCTGAATAAAGCACAAATTTCCAAATTTTCATCTCTGAGATTCCAGCTGGGAAACCAATGAGCGTACGAATAAGCGGGACAAATTTCGAGAGAAGTACAGTGATATTTCCGTGCTTTGCGAACCATCTTTCGCTAGTCTTCAAGTGCCGTTCATTTAACCGAATGTACCTTCCGTACCGGAGGATCGCCGCCCTTCCCAAATAGAAACCAATTGAATAATCGATTAAAGCGCCAATGATCCCTCCCAATGTTGCAACGACCACAACTAACCAATAGTTGAGCTGTCCCTGAAATACCAGATATCCCGCAAATGGGAGGATCACTTCGCTCGGAACAGGAAAAGTCGCACCTTCTAGTACCATGAGCGCCAGAATCCCTGCGTAGCCTGAACTGCTGATTAAATTGACGACGAAGTTGAATATCTGTCCCGATAGTGTCAATCAGAAATTCACGATTTTCGGCTCATTCTTACAGGTCACCGATAAAAACGTTGACGTAGAGAGAAACGTCATGATCTGTTTTGCTAGGCAAATTGGTGATCTTTCAAAACTTACTGTCGTAAGAATTGCGTCAGGGAATGTAACAATAAACGATCTCAATGATTGAAGAAATCACAATATCTTGTTTAATGAGAACCTACTTCCCAAGATTAGCGAGATATGCAGCGGAATCCAATCAATGCTGTCATTTGTGAATTGTTGATTTTGTGTCTCGCAAATGATAAATCTAGTTCCACAAAGTGTTAACCCGCTGGGCTCGTAGCGCAGACGTGTCTCAAAGGCACGGCGAAGCATGGATAGCGCGGCAGTGCGGTTTGCAGCGCCGATCCTCCTACACGCTCTCGTAGAGATAGCTGTAGGTCGTGGGTTCAAATCCCACCGGGCCCGCTCAAAACCTGAGAACTTGCTACTATAACCTCAAGATAATGAGACAGATTCTTACTGGCCTTAAACTTATTTAAACTCGATTCGAATAAAAAGGAACGCCAGATCTTTTCGTCATGATACATTTGCCTTTCATTGTTCAGCTAATCACTCTAGTGCTTAGCGTTCCAGTGCTAGCACTTTCCTACTATTGGTGCTTTGAGCTAGCAACCTCGGTAAAGTATCCTAGAGAGCTTGGAAGCAAAGATGTTCACTTGCTCAGTTTTCCGAAGGTTTCGATTCTAATTTCGACATTTAACGAGAAATTCGTCATCGGAAGATCCCTTGAAGCAATGGAGAAACTTGACTACCCGAAGGACAAGATTCAGGTTGTCGTAGCTGATGATTCGACTGATGATACGGTTCGGCTGATAGACGACAAGGTTAGTGAGTTGAATAGTCTCGGGATAGACGCGATAGTGTCAAGGAGACCGACAAGGGAGAACTTCAAGTGCGGCGCCCTGAACAAAGCCATGAACTACGTTACTGGTGATTATGTCCTGCTTTTAGATGCAGATTCAATAATACCCCCTGACATTTTGAGTAAGGGCATTGACGCGATGGAGACCCATTCGAATACTGCCTTTGTGTCTTTCCGCTACGGACATTACAACAGAGAGTACAACCTGATTACTCGGCTGTTTGCGCTGGCTCAAGACATGGCGGACACGACCTCCAAGATGGGGGCGTATTTGGTGAATGCGCCTTTTTCGGCTCAAGGGGGATTCACTCTCGTCAGGGCGAAGGACCTGAGAGACATCGGTCAGTGGACCAACGGCCGAATAGCTGACGACACTGATATTTCGATAAAATTGTACTTGAAGGGAAAGCGTGGCATATACTTGAGCAATGTCACTATCATGAGCGAAGACCCTTCAACACTTGAAGCTTGGAAGAAGCAAGTCGCCCGGACATCACAAGGATGGTGGAGGTGCATTGCAAAGTACACAAAACCGATAATTGTCGCGCAAAATGTTTCTTTGCGAACGAAGTTAGGCATTTTTTTGATGCTCGCAGCCACCTTCTCCAGCCTAAGTTGGATTATAGTTACATTCCTATCAGCGTTTGCGGTAATATTCAATGTTATTTCGCCACCGAATTCTATCTTCAGCAACCCGACTTTCATCGCGGTCCTTTCCATCCCCTATGTGATCTCGCTTCTGTCTGCAGCCTGGGCGCTCAAAGTACAGAACATTTTGACAATGCGAAACCTCATGCTCATACCGGTGTTGAGCTACGCAGAGATCAGCATGGTTACACTGTCATCTCTCGGTTTTTTTTACGGAGTGTTCGATCGAATGGGATTCTTCCTCTATAGGACACCAAAGTCAGGATCTGCAAGAGAGACTACGAAGACGCATTACTTCAGAAGTCTCACAAATGACCGTAATGCAATAATTGAGGGCGCGCTTTCTGTCCTCGGCCTTGTTCTAGGTGTCCTCGTGTTTTTCCATGGTTTGTGGTTCTTGTCACTTTCAATGGTGGGCTTCGCCATATGCACTCTAAAATCAATGAACTTGACGAGACATTTGAGGCGCTATCCGCTGGAATATGCAGAAAAGATAGCACCAGAAATCTCCATACCTAGACGAAACGCACGCGATTGACCAATCCGACTACACGTTTTTCTCAAAATCAAATCTCTCCAACGTTGCCTGGTCCAAAGCATGATGAAGAAATACAATGTGGCAATAACTGAGGAGCTCGAAAAGGGAAAGAAAGAGACGAATGCTGGATTCTATTCCTAAGACGATGCGGGTCGTCTTAAGTGAGCATTCATGATCAAATGAAGCTTTCCTAGATAATTAAAGCAAAGACTCCCTAACGGAATGTAGTGAGATAGGCCAAGTAAAATCCGCCATCTTAGGGATTTTCCGATTTGCAACCGAAGATTTCCAGAACCCCAAAGTGGACTCCAATGTCTTCGATGGATTATTGCATGAGGCATTTGGATTCTAGCTAAATTTGTAAGTCATGCCCTAGATTCACTCTGTGTTGGTAATGCAAATGGGTTCCGCATTTGGACAGGTTTAACATGTAGGGCAAAGACCTAACGCTCAGAACCACGCGACATTTTTTGCCAACAGACAACTCTCCTCCACAGCCAAGTAAAAGATGGAAGAAAACACTTGATAACCTGGTCAGAAGATATGGGGGTTTTCGGATTGCAAAGTTCGCGGTAGCTAGCGGCATAGGTTTTCTGATAACCGAGGTTATTCTAGTTCTGGGTGTCATTATCTTTTACCACGCGACTCAGGTCCCAAGCGTCGCATTCTCCTCGCCGACCATCTTGGGATTAAACGCACTAGCTTTTGGGACCGGAGTAAATGCAGCGTTTATGATCAATGAACGGGTAACCGTCAAGGGCCTAGGTAACGAGAGAAAAAAAGGGCGCGTCAATTGGTTCGTAAGATGGTACAAGTATCAGCTGGCGGCGCTTCTGGGAAATGTTGTGATTGTTCTGGTTCAACTTGCGCTTCTGGCAACGATTTCGCTTTCTCCCGTCAT
>DATLTL010000179.1:0-7582 GCA_035533635.1 Nitrososphaerales archaeon | reverse complement strand
ATTGGAAGCCCAACGATTACGTTTTCTGTAACGCCGCGCAGTTCTTCGGTCTCTCCGCGCACTGCAGCTTCTGCCAAAGTGGGTACTGTGATTTCAAACGCCGCTCTTGCCAAGACGCTCGTCTTTGTTCCAGCAACGCCGTGCCTTCCTATCTGTTGCAAAAAGCCCTTGCTGGTCATCAAGTCTGCGACAAGGTAGATGTGGCGTATATCGACTTCCAGTCCCTGCTCCTCCAGAGTACCAATGACCTCTCTTACCAGCGCCGCGCGGGCTGCCTCGATTCCTAGCGCCTGGTAAATTTCGAAGATGTTGTTTGTAGTTGTCCTTTCCTTGTCGACGCCTACAATCTGCCTGACCTTTTGAAGGTTCGAGCCCGAAGTTTGAATCTTCCATTCTTCTCCCTCTTTGACCACAGTAACGCGATCTATGCCTGGAATGCCCTTGACCTTCTGGTTTAGTATCTTGTTCTTGTGGATGTGAAGCGAAGCATAGTCGACGTCAATCTTGATCGTAATGATGTTTCTCTTCTCGTCCACGGTTACTTCTCTCTTTGGAGACTCGATTGCTGACTCGATATCTTTCAGGGCGCACTGCCTTTCTGCTAATTTGTCCTTGCTGATGAACAGATAGATCTCTCCAGATGGATCGACTTCTGCCTTGTCCACGACGCTTACAACCTTTGTGAATCTGATCAGGTTTGCGACCCTGATTGCTTTCTCATTGGACTTTCTAGACTCTTCATCCAAGAACACGTCCATCGACGGAGTTGCTGGCTGCTTTCTTGCATCAACCAATTCGATTAGTCTTGGAAGACCCAGAGTGACGTCGCGCTCTTTGACACCCGCAAAGTGGAAAGTTCTGAGCGTCATTTGTGTCCCTGGCTCACCGATTGACTGCGCGGCTACAATGCCGGAAGCCTCGCCAGGTTCGACAGTGCCTTTCGTGACCAACTCTACCACCCGCTCGCAAACTTTCTCCACAGATTTTGGATCGAGTTTAGAACCCTTTAGAGCGTCGTGCAGGTCCTTCCTCAATCTTGGGTTGAGCTTCGCAGAGTATTTCTCGACTGTTCTATCAATGGTACTCTCGGCTGCTGCCCTAGATGGCTCGGAGCTCAGCGCAACTGTATCAACAAGTCGTTCCAAGTTAACTGCCCGCCCGTGATCGCTTTTTGCTGGATCGATTCCGTCTTCTCCGTACTTGAACTGGATTACGTTTCCGTTTGGATCCCTAACCGTAAGGTCGTACTCGACCTTTAGGTGCTCCAGCGCGTTGACCAGTCTTCTTTGCATGTAACCGCTCTGCTGAGTCCTGACAGCAGTATCGACTAGCCCTTCTCTACCGCCCATCGCGTGGAAGAAAAATTCGATCGGATTCAGCCCGTCTCTGTAATTGGATCTAACGAATCCCTTTGCATCAGGGCTAGGATCGTTCTGCGAAAAGTGTGGAAGCGCTCTATTGAGGTAACCCTTCTCGATTCTCTTTCCGCGGACCGATTGCTGACCGAGCGCAGCGGTCATTTGACCCAAGTTCAGGGTGGACCCTCTCGCACCGGTCCTTGCCATAATGATTCCAGCGTTTTGTATGGAGAATGATTTGTCAGCGATTCGTCCCGCCTTCTCCCTCGCCCTCGAAAGTTCGTTTGCGACGTAGAATTCGAGCGCGTCCTCTGGAGCAAGCCCCCTAGTTTCAGGAAGGGTTCCGTTCTTGTACTGCGAGTTTAGGTCTTTGACCTTTGCATACGATTCGTCGAGCGTCTCGGAGATCTTTGTTCGAGCTTCTTCCGGTAGCTCCAATTCGTCAAAGCCGTAGCTGAATCCTGATCTTGTGATGAACGCCTTCAATACCCTGAGTGTCGAATTGAGGAAGTTTCTTGCTTCGTCGGTGCCGTAGTCTTTGGCGATCCTGTGCAAGATCGAATCTGATTCTTCGGCTCCGATTGCAGCGCGGTCAATGACACCGCTGAGAAGCGTTCCATTCTTTATCACGACGTCCTTGCCAGCCCCTCTTGAGCTCTTTTCCCATTTTGACACGAGCACGTAATTGAAGTCACTTGGCAGGAATAGCGAGAAGAGCTGTCGTCCTGTGTACAGCGGCTGCGGATCTGTCTTCGCCGGCTTTGGAAGATCTTTGTCCGGTGGGAATCCTCCAGCCATTGCTAGGTTTGTGAACTCTTCCTTCGATAGGAATACACCTTCCTTTGTAAGAAGGTAAGCTACCGTCAGGAAATCTCTGATACCACCGATGATTGGACCGCCGTATCTTGGTGAAAGTATCTGATCTTGCACCCGCATCAACGTCATTGCTTCAGATCTTGCCTCTTCGCTTTGCGGAACGTGCAGGTTCATTTCGTCGCCATCAAAGTCAGAGTTGTACGGGGGACAAACCGCTGGATGTAGTCTGAACGTCCTGTAGGGAAGCACCTTGACGTAGTGTGCCATAACGGACATTCTGTGGAGTGAAGGTTGACGATTGAAGATCACGATATCGCCGTCTGTCAGGTGTCTTTCGACGATAAAACCTGGTGCAAGGGAATCCGCGTGCATTTGTAAATCGGTTACATAATCTAGTCTGATCTTGATACCATCCGGTCTGATGATGTAGTTGGCGCCAGGGTGCTTGAAGGGGCCGTTGAGGATCAATTTCTTGAGAAACTCGATGTTCCAGGAAGCTGTTTTCTCGGGAATTGTTAGTTTCCTTGCTACCTCGAATGGAATCCCGACTTCTGAAATGTCCAGCGACGGATCTGGTGATATCACGGTCCGGCTTGAAAAGTCGACACGCTTTCCAGATAGACTGCCTCTGAATCTTCCTTCTTTTCCTTTCAATCTTTGACTGATCGTCTTTAGAGGACGCCCGCTTCTGTGGTGAGCCTGCGGGATTCCTGAGACCTCGTTGTCAAAATACGTTGTAACGTGGTATTGCAACAGATCGACAAGGTCCTGAACGATTAGTGGGGGCGTTCCGGATTCTTTGCTCTCTCTGACTCGTTGATTGACTCGCAAAATGTCCACTATCTTGTGTGTCAGGTCGTCTTCCGATCTTATTCCTGATTCCAGGGTGATAGATGGTCTTACGGCGACCGGCGGGACTGGAAGAACCTGAAGGATTAACCACTCTGGTCTAGCGCTCGACGGATCGTAGCCGAGAAGTTTCAGATCGTCTCCAATTATCCTTTCCAATCTCTCCCTGATTGCAACCGGGAGTAGCCTAGTAGCTCCACCGCTTTCGGTTATTTCGTGAAATACAGTCGGTTTAGTGAATTCAATCTCATACTGGCCCTTGCCACAGAAGTAGCACTGCTTTGCCTTTTTGACCTTGAGCAGGATTTCGCGAGAAATGATTTCGACCAGCATAGGAGAAGAAGAAGCTCGTTCAGAGAGCCTCTTTTTGTACTCAGCAATGTCTTCCTCGGAGAGAAGCAAACGACCGCACGCCCTGCAAGTTGATATCAGGAGCTTGTGCACTTCGTCAACGAAAGCGATGTGAATAACTGGCTCTGCGAGTTCTACGTGACCAAAGTGCCCCGGACATTTTGGTGCTGTGTTGCCGCATGATGCGCATTTCTGACCCGGCTCGAGAGTTCCCAGCCTGTTGTCCATTAGACCTCCCTGAACAGACATTCCGTCTTCGTCGTATGTTTCCGGCGCAGTGATCTCGGCGACGCTGTACTTTCTTATTTCGCCCGGCGAAAGAAAAGCGAACCTTATCCCGCCAACTGCCTTGATTGATTCTTCAAGTGACATGTTACTCTAACTCCCTTACACTTTGTCCCTCAGCTGCAGTCTCGGAGCGATGTTAAGACTCATCATCTCCTGAAGCAGTAGTTTGAATGCGTACGCGATCACAACTGTGGAAATCCTCGCGGTGTCGCCGTCCACTCTGCAAACATACTTTCGCTGCTTTGCATCAAAGTAAGCGATCAGTCCGCATTTTTCGCACACGTGGACCTCGGTTCTGTCAGCTTCGTCAAGCAGACGATCCTTCAGCACCATTGAAGCGCCGTATGCGATGAGACAGTCTCTTTCCATTTCTCCGAACCTGAGACCTCCGCCGCGGGCGCGTCCTTCGGTTGGTTGCTTTGTGAGCATCTGGACTTGTCCTCTAGCTCTCGCATGGATTTTGTCTGCGACCATGTGGTGTAATTTCTGGTAGAACACGACGCCGATGTAAACATCTGAAGCAAATTTCTTTCCTGTTCGACCGTCATACATCACTTCTCTTCCTGTAGGCGCAAATCCGTTTTCCTTGAGCGTAGCTTCCAGTGACTCGGCCGTCTCACCAGTGAAGGCTGTTCCGTCGACCGGCTTTCCTCTCAAAGCTGCTGCCTTGCCGGCAAGTGACTCGATGAACTGGCCAGCAGTCATTCTTGATGGAAATGCGTGCGGGTTAATTATGACGTCCGGAACGAGGCCGTCTTCGGTATATGGCATATCTTCCTGGTTTACAACCAGCCCGATCACTCCCTTCTGCCCGTGCCTTGACGCGAACTTGTCGCCGATTTCTGGGATGCGCATGTCGCGTACCCTGACCTTGAACATCTTTCCACCTTCTTCGTTTTCGGTGAGGAACACTGCGTCAACAACTCCAGTCTCGCTTGCCCTAACTCCGATCGAAGTATCGCGCCTGTACGGACCCTTTATTTCGAATTCCTTGTACTCTTCCATGAATCGTGGCGGGCTTGTTCTTCCGATAATTACGTCGCCGCCGGTAACCTGCGCCTCATGCATTACAACGCCATCGGACTCTATCAGACGATAGTATTTCTCTCCGCGATATCCTCTGATGTTCGCGTCTGCTCTTGGGACTTCGAAGGTATCCTTCATTCCACCCAAGTACTGTTTTGCCTCCGCTTCGTAGAGTCTGTAGAACATTGACCTTGCAAATCCCCTGTCGATTGCCGATTTGTTGAATATGATTGCATCTTCGATGTTGTAGCCTTCAAAAGATAGAACGGCAACAACGGCGTTTTGCCCCGTGGGTCTTTCATCCAGACTCAGAAGCGAAGTGGATTTTGTCTTAACGAGAGGCGGTTGTGGGTGAACCAGAAGGTGCTCCCTGACATACGTGCTGAATGGGTATGTGGGCGTAGGAAAGCCCAAGGACTGCTTTGCCATTGCGGACTCGTACGTATTTCTTGGAGACTGGTTGTGCTCTGGATAAGGAATGATCGAAGCGGCTATGCCGAGTATGGCAGATGGATACATCTCTATGTGGGTGGCTTTGTCCATGAGATGCTTCGCGTCAATTGCGATCAACGAGTTTTCCTCTTCGTTTGCGTCGATAAGTTCGATAATGCCCATTTGCACAAGATCCCTCCAGTTGCGCTGGCCCGATTCAACCTGCTTCATCATTTCTTGAGTCAGAAGCGGCTTACCGTTTTCGCAGATGATCAGAGCTCGGAGCACTCGTCCAGAGTTCGTGGAAACGTAAATTCTGTTGATTCCTCCTTCTCTGACGGCTGGAAAGTACGCAATCCCTGCGTGCGGATGGATTTGTCCATCGCGCCTGAGCTTTCTGAAAGAATGTGCTAGTGCGCCGCCGTCCTTTACGAATCCAACGAAGCGACCTTCGACGAAGACACGGCATCCATCCAATTTGGTCTTGTCATCAGCTTCTTTGAACGGTTTTACGCCAAGATCATATAGCTTAGCCACGACCTGTGCGGAAGGAACGCTGACAGAAATTAGGGCAGACAGCGCGAGGTTTTTGACCAATCCACAGTTCGAGCCCTCTGGAGTTTCGCTCGGGCAGATCCTGCCAAAATGAGTTGCGTGGAGATCTCGAGCTTCAAAGTTCGGCTGGCTCCTTGAGAGAGGTGATTGAATCCTTCGTAGATGTGACAGAGTCGAAAGATAGTTTGTTCTGTCCAAGAGTTGCGTAACTCCAACCTTGCCTCGTCCCCAGTTTCCGGTTGCGATAGCGTTGTTCAGCTTGTCGGTAATGATTCCCGGCCTGATCGCAGCACCGACCACATTCAGCCCGCGCCTCTGTCCGGTTCGCTCGAGTTGATATTTCATATCTCTTGCGAGGTTTCTGAAAGCCGTCCTGTAGAGATCAGCAATCATCTGACCGGCGAATTTGATAACCTTGTTTCCGTAGTGGTCCTTGTCGTCCGGATCAACTAGTCCTATTCTCAACTCGGCGAGCTTGCACACTGCTTCGCCCAGGAAAATTGCCTTGTCGTCTCTGTCATCTTTGGTCTTTCCCAAGTGCGGCAACAGACCCCAATCCAAAACTGACTCGGCGCGTCTCAACCTGAATTCATCGAGCATTCCGTGCGCGACCCTGTTTCCGATATACATCAGCGCGTCCTTCGTTGTTTTCGCTTCCACCGCCTTTTCGAATGAAACGTCTAGTCTGTCCTGAATTTCTGGTCTGAGAGAAATCGCGTCAGCAATTTCCTTGTCTGTTTCCAGACCCAGAGCGCGCATTACTATGATCAGCGGGAGATCAACCGGAGAACTGGGGAGTTTGACGCTGATCGATTCGTCTTGTTTTAGCGTGAGCTCGAGTTTTGCTCTGTAACCAACGATTGAAGAGTAAACCTTTGCCTTGTAATTTGTGACACCTCCGACTTTTTCAACATCTACAAGTATCTTGTTTGGTGATAGATCTTCCAGACCGACCACTACTCTTTCAGAGCCGTTGATGATGAAATAGCCACCCGGATCTTTAGGATCCTCGCCAACATCGATCAGCTGTTGCTGATTCATCGTTGCAAGCAGGCATCTGTCGGACTTTACCATCACCGGGAGATCTCCGATGTGTTGCTCCTGCGATTCTCTCACAATTCCATCTTCTTCGACGGTCATGTCCACAAATATTGGAGATGCATAAGTCAGGTTTCGAAGTCTGGCTTCAAGAGGGAGGATGTTGCTTACAGAGCCGTCGATTTCAACAACTCGTGGAAGCTTTAGTTTCACTTTTCCGAATTTTACTTTGTACGGGGTCCCGACTGTTTCGATGTCAATTGATCCGATTTCATCTATGATGCTCTGGAGCCCGCGCTGAATGAACTCGTTGTACGAGTTGAGGTGCTGCCTCGCGACTCCTTCTCTGTTCAATATATCCTGCAGGACTGTCCACGCGTCGTACTGTTGTTGCTGAATTCCTTTTTGCAAATTTTTTACACCGACTCTACCACAAAACGATAATACGTTGTCTCGCCAGCCGTGTCGCTCACTCTGGTAATTTTCACCATGTCACCAGGCTTTGCGCCAATCTCTCTTACCACGGGGTCGATGCTGAATAAATACGGAAACTGCTCCTCGGTTGCGTTGTATTGGATCAGTATCTGCTTTTTGTCCTCGTCAGAAAGTATCTCATGCTTTGGTACCAATACATGGTCTGTTACTTTTGTCTCTTCGACTATCTCATCTTTCTTACTTTTTTTAGCCACTATAATGCAACCTTCGATGACATACCCTACGGTAGAAAATAGGTATCCGAAATATTCGCTTAAATACGGTATATAGGCGTTGTGCCAGAACGGTTCTGTCCACTCTTCGTCGGATTTTTCTTCGTGTCAAAAGTCGTCGGGTTGCGGGGTTTCAATCTCGGATTAACCCTATGAGTAGGG
>DATLTL010000178.1:0-4311 GCA_035533635.1 Nitrososphaerales archaeon | reverse complement strand
ATTGTGATACCGCCCAAAATTCCGCCGGAGTTGTTTGTCTTTGTTACTATCCTTCCATTTGCAGTATGGGTGTAAACATCATTGTTCTGCGTTCCCTTCCACCTTGTCCCCGCGAAACCTGAGCCAAACTCGATCGCCTTTGCGGCTGGAATCGAAAATATCGCCTTGCTCAGTTCTGACTCGACGGAGGAAAACACTGGTTCGCCGATGCCCACTGGAGAATTTAGGACGTTACACTCAACAATACCACCTAGAGAATCGCCGTGCCCCCTTTCCTCGACGATCAGTTGCTTCATCTTGTCTGCCGAAGCCTGATCAGGACACCTGACCTCGTTCGAGTACCTCTTTGCGAGTATCTCGTCCTTGGATAATCTTCCAATGTCAGCCTTGATTCCGCCGAGCTCCAGCGTATAGGCGTAGATTTCTAGTCCCAAAGTCTTCGCCAATAACTTTTGAGCGACTGCGCCAGCCATCACAAAGCAAGCTGTGATCCTGCCGCTAAACCTGCCGCCGCCTCTGTAATCGTTCATTCCAGAATATTTTACAAACGCAGGATAATCTGCGTGTCCCGGCCTGGGTATGTTCACGAATTTGTCATAGTCGGAGCTTCTCTGGTCGCTGTTCCAGATCAGCATCGTGATCGGAGCGCCCGTGGTCTTGCCTCGGAACGTCCCTGACAGTATTTCGACGCGATCCTCTTCGGCCCTCTGAGTAGTAACGATTGATTGCCCCGGCTTTCTGAGGTCGAGTTGCTTCTGGACTTCTGCCTCGGATATTTCGAGGCCCGTTGGACAGCCATCGATAACGACGCCCACGCACCTTCCGTGACTCTCACCAAAACAGGTGAAAGCAAAATTTGATCCTATCGTGTTTGGAAGACTCATCTTGACGCATCTACTATTTTGACTGTTTTCTTCTCGTGGCAGAGTTTCTGGAGATCTTTTACGAGAGTTGGATAAGATTTCCTTACGCAATCTGGGTCGGAAATCAATATTTCACCATATCTCCCAGAGAGGCCTGCAATCGCGAGCGCCATAAGCATTCGGTGATCCTTCTCAGGATCTATGAAAATAGGCTTTCGGAAATCCCTTGAGATCGAGATTTTGCCAAGTATCTGGAGCGTGGAACCGCTATCTTTTGTATCCAAGCCGAGCTTTCGTAGTTCTCGCGAGAGAACGGAAATTCTGTCGCTTTCCTTGAACCTCAAATGCCCAATGTTTGTTATTTTCACACTCGCGCCCAGCGCGGCAGCTAGACCCGCGACAACGGGAGCAATGTCGGGCGATCTGTTCAGATCGAAACTCAACTTTTCGATCTTCTTTGGTCTGCTCGATATGCGGAGTGATTTGCTCTTCTCGACTATTGAGGCACCCAGCTTTTTCGCGATCGGAATAATCGCTGAATCTGATTGCGGAAATTCTTGGCTAACTCCAAGAAGCAACGAACTTCCACTCGCCGCAAGTGTCGCGCCGATAAGCGCTGCCGCAGTACTCATGTCTCCAGGTACGGAAAATTTGCGGCCATTTACAATTTGGTTTGCCCTTATCTTGAAACCTGAATACCTTGAAATTGGTTTTACGTCCAGTCCAAAATACTGGAGAGTTGCCAGCGTCGCATCAATGTAGGGCTTGGACACTAGTTTCGTGGGGTCCTTGATTCTGATCGTGCAATCATTCCTGGCTCTCGTGCAAGAAATCAAAAGAGATGAAATGAACTGTGAAGATATTGACCCGTCGACCCAGCACTCACCACCTTCGATCCCGCCACCCATGATTGTTATTGGTAGTTTCCCTTTATCTTTCTCGAAAGAACAGCGAACACGGAGCTGGGAGAGAGACTCGAAGATCGATTGCATCGGCCTCCTTGATAGCGAGTCGTCACCAGAAATTCTAACTGAGGTTCCCTCGTTTGCAAGTGCCGCAAATGAAATTGCGAACCTCGCTGTAGTGCCCGATCCTCTTGCAAAAACTGAAATCTTTGAATGATTTGTCTTGCCAGGTACAACGCTCAGGGTCCCATGTGCCTCACTGCTGTGATCTATCTTGACTCCAAAAGCTCGAAGAGCTTCGATCGTGGCAAGAATGTCGTCTGCAAGTTCTTTTCCACACTCTGTAATGTACGAAGCATCCTTTCCGAGCGAAGCAATGAACAGAGCTCTGTGTACATAGCTCTTGCTCGGAGGCAGCCGAACGCTCCCGTGAAACTCTGCTGGCTTACCTCTCACGCTCAACTTCTTGCTCAATATAACTCTACTCGATTATTTTTGCCGGCTGGAGAACAGTCGTGGTCAATACATTGCAATTCTCGTTTTCTTCGAGCCATTTTCTCTTGACCTTCTCGACGATCTTCGAATTTTGACACAGCGCTCCTACAGCTGGTCCTTTTCCCGTGATCCCGGCAGCGCTCGCTCCTTCCTCGAGCGCTGACGAGACTGGCCTCATGGAATACCTTAGTGTCGCACACTGTATTATCGAGTTTAGCAGCATCGCCGAAGCAAAATCGCCAAGCATTGCCAGATCGAATGCGTGCAGGCTCTCTACATGGTACTTTTCAAATGAGATAGCGTTTACGTTGCTAGTCAACATCTTCCTTTTTTTAGGTACGAGTATCGCGATTTTGGAACCCAATTTCTTTGGAACCTTCGAATGCTTGACCAGCTTGAATTTGTAATTATCCGTAAACGCAAGTCCGCCCAAAAGGGAAGCCGACGCATCATCATACGCTCCTGTAACGGAAGCCATTGAGTCTTTTGAAGCCGTGCAGCTTGATTTTAGAATAGATCTCCAATCGGAGTCTTTCGAAAACAAACCGAATACTGCTTTTGTTGTCGCCACAGAAACTGCGCTGGAGCTCTTCAATCCAACCGCCGTCGGAATCTTGGAGTTGATTTGAATTCTGAGCTGTATTAATTTGGGAAAGTCAGCTCGAAGATGCGAAAATGCGTACTCAACGCTTTTCTCTACCAACGCGTGCGGGTCAGAAGTTTTGCTCAGAACCTTGATCCTCCTCTCATTATTCTTTCGTTTGACGAATGAAGCTCTCACAGTGCAAGGAATGTCAATCGCGATCGTTACGCCCTTGCCTGCGGGGATCGCGTTCACAACCGAAATTGCAGAGTGTGTTGTCGCCTCAAATAAGCTCAGGCTGGGTTCAACCATCAGAGTTCACGCCGTATCACTTGCAACGACTCTAGTAACAGATCCTTTGATACAGAAGTCAAGTAGCTGCCATTTTTCTTTGCATGCATCTTTCCGATCTTCTCTGGCAGTGCCATTCTGATTGAAGCAGCCGAAGATTTCTTGTCCAGTTGTGCGAATCCGAGAATGCGTCCTGTGTCAAGACTGGTTTCGATTACTGAGCTCTTGATAATTCTTCGAAGCAAGTCCCTCTGCCTTTCATGATCTGATTCTTCGAATATCCCGAGTTTTGACGCAATCCATCCTTCGGCAATCATGCCGAGAATTACACACTTGCCGTGACTCAATCTGAAATTTGCCGAAGCTTCGATCGCGTGGCCGACCGTATGACCATAATTCAGGACAGATCTCAAGTTATTCTCGCGTTCGTCTTCCTCTACGATCCTCGCCTTGATCCTGCACGTTTGTGGAATCAATGGTTTTAGATTCTGTATATTGAGAGAGTAGGTCTTCTCAATTGAGCGAAAAAGATTCTTGTCTGCGATTACTCCGGATTTTATCATCTCGCCAAGACCATTGATGACTTCTGATCTAGGTAGCGTGTCGAGCGTGAAAGGGTCGATGAAGATCGCCCTCGGTTGGTAGAATGTTCCGAGTTGATTCTTACCCCAGTCAGTGTCGACTCCAGTTTTTCCGCCGATGCTGCTGTCTACCTGCGCCAGAAGAGTTGTCGGTGCCTGAACGTACTTTATTCCGCGTTTGAAAATGGAAGCGACGAAACCTGCGATATCACCGACGACGCCGCCTCCGAGCGCCACTAGCACAGACCTTCGATCCAAACCGAGGTCGCTCATTTTGGACGCAACAGCGGAGCATGTTCGCAGATTCTTGCTCTTCTCGCCGTGGGGGAAAGTGATGACGCTAGTCTTTGCGATCTTTGATAGTCGACTCTTCACTTTGTTCGCGTAGAGCTTTGATACGACATCATCGCTGATGATCGCTATCGAGCTTGCGCCCGAAAATGCACTCGTCGGAAGCCGCGAAAGAATTTGATTATCGATTGTTATTCTGCACTTTTCACGGCTTCTTTCGAAGCTAATGTTAAGAGTGGCCGTTGCCATTCGCCACGTCTTTTGAAAACGGGCTGTCGCTTTCGGCGATTGTCTTGTGGATC
>DATLTL010000177.1:0-22175 GCA_035533635.1 Nitrososphaerales archaeon | reverse complement strand
CTTCGATCTCGGCCTTTATCGTACGACAGTTATCGAAGGAGAATGTCCGGAGCGAAGTCTAAAGAATCTCGACGAGATTCCCAACAATTCTATATTTGCGATTGCGACTCTTCAAGCGTTGTAATTTTTTTGGATTTGGTTTTGTGGTCGGGATTTGAATCATTCAATTCAGATAATGCTTCGGATTAAGCTGGTATAAGTCGTTTCCGTACGACAGTTGTAGATATGATTAACGTTTTGACTGAAAAAAGGTGGTTGCGTTTCGCTGGTTCACACAAATCCGTCCCGACAGGATAACCAGCAAGAAACTTCTTAGTTAGCGATTCCCTCCTTCCAGATATTCGTGATACGGAGTTGCTCTCTCCGCACGTGGGCTGCCATTTAAAGCGGCCGGGTACGCACGCTATTGTTGTGCCAATCTCGACATAGTCATGTATAGTACGACACATCTATTACATATCAGTGATAGACAATGGCAACAACAAGATCAATACAAACACCAACGCTGATACCAATCACACCCGCAACAATCGTAAGAGAACGCATTTCGCGTTTAGGCTCAAAAGTCGTGCAAGACGTTTCACAATCTCTGTTCTACATATCACAGATCATGGGGATAGCCTAGCCGAAACCCTCTGAAACGTCGTTCGAGACTCTAGTTATAAAGTGAACATACATGCGTGTCTTCATTTGCCTTTGTGAGCTGCATTTCAAGGAAATTGTAAAGAAACAACTCCGCGTTATGGAAGACAGGAAATTCAGCAAAGAGTGTGATCATGAAATATGCCAAAAAGTTCCCTGTGAGATGAAGGCTGCACACGAAGTAATCATAGATATTTGAGAGAACAATTAAGCTCTTGGGGTTCGTGCAAGATTCAAGATTTTAATGCCGGCAACGTGTCTTGAGAGCTCTACAACTATTGATCCTATCAACACGTCGGAGTTGGGTGAAGCGCTGCCGTCGACGACCGGACACAGAGACTTTCTTCAAAAGAACTCGGGGTATGACAGAAGCGAGGAAAGCATTTTGTAGCATATGGAAGGTACGATCTTGTAGTTTTTGCAAGTGCGCCTGACTACTCTGCCTGAAGAAGGCTGATTAGCTCGATGAACTCTCTTGAAGGAGTCAGAAGCAGTGAGACTTTGGTAGAAGCCCAGGAAACTATATCTCTCGAGATTAGCTCTGCCCCTTGGATGATATGGTTTGCCAAAGATCAGTCCGCAACGAAAATACGAAGCCTCAAATCCAAACTATCAGAACAACGTACTTGATGCCGAAGAAAACCAAGCGCAAGAAGAAAAAATAGACGTTGGAAAGAGGGAGAGGGACTAACAGATAACTCAATTAATTGTCGGCACAATCTATGCAGTAATATAGGACAATAAGGAAGAGCAGAACCAATTTGAACATAGTTACGCCTGCAATAACTGGAATCATTGTCATTGTGATATTGGGCATACTTCTTTCAGGCATCAAGGTTCTTAGAGAGTGGGAAAGAGCCCCAATTCTGACTCTCGGACGCTACCGGGGTCTCAAGGGTCCGGGCTTGATTTACGTCCCTCCATTCATCAGTAAACTTCCATACATAATTTCAACCAGGTTGCAGGTTCTCACGTTCAAGACTGAACAGACGTTTACCAGAGACAATGTTCCAGTAAATGTCGATGCAGTAATGTACTATCAACCAGTTGATGTTCAGAAAGCAACTCTTAATGTCGAAAGCTATAATGACGCAACCCAGCTCGCAGCCCAGACCACATTGAGAGAAACAATCGGAGGAGTTACTTTTGACGATCTTCTCTTTGCGAGAGAAAAGATAGGGGCCTCAGCTCGTGAGATTATAGATTTGAAAACTGAAAACTGGGGCGTAAAAGTTACTGCCGTCGAAATCAGAGACATAACCACTCCCGCGGCGCTTCAAGAAGCAATGTCCAGGCAGGCTCAGGCCGAGAGGGAAAGAAGGGCCAGGATCACATTAGCTGAGGCAGAGTTCCAGGCAGCACAGAAAATGGTGGATGCAGCAAACCTTTACTCTGCGAATCCAAGAGCAATGGAACTTCGCTGGATGAATATGCTCTATGAGCTTGGGTTGCAAGGTCGCGGTACACTAATGTTGATTCCAACTAACATGCCTACCGCCGGAGCAGCTTCCTCGCAATCAGTTCCACCAACCGGGAACGTTCAGCAGAAAAGCGGACAGGAGCAAAGAGACTAGCAATGGACGCTCTTGGGGTTGAACATCTTTTTTTGAACCAAGATATTACAAAGGTTCTTGTTGTCTTTCCAGAGGCGTGGAGCCGCTCCAAGAGGCAGTACGTCAGGCTCACTCCCAAGCCTCTAGCAGAGAACAAGTCAACCAGTGTAGAATGGTTAGGACACAAACATGATTTTTCGCTCAACCGGACCAAGGCGAAGATAGAATATGGTGAGGAAGACATCAGAAAACTTGAGACCGCTCCTGACTCCTCTATTCTCCAAGTAAGGAGTGATCGAGGAGTATACAAGTTCGAGAAGACAAACGGAAAGTGGGTTCAAACGGCCGAAGAAATCTGAATGAAGATTTTCGGCCGCACCTTCTTCGCGATGTATCCGTTAACTAAACTGTGATGGCGAACCCTACCCTTATCGCGCAATCGATGTGGTAGTAGCGCGACCCGATTCTGGAACCCTTGCTCAGAGCAAACTTTGTCTCAATGGAGCGAGCGCAGTACTTGCACGTCGGTGGGTTTTCCCTGCGCCGCCTCCGCACGCGAAGGTCGACTATCTTTATGCTCCTGGTTGGGCTCAGCAGTACCGGCTTTCTTTCCTCATCTATCATAGGATTTCTTCTGAAAGTTCCGCTGCGCGATAAAAACTCTACCGATGAAGTAGCGCAGTAGCGATCGCAATTCACGTCCAGATTTCAGTAAGAGCATTCATGCGCCTTGAATTGTACAGGCTGATGACCAGGATAAGCTGGAAGATAGCAATCATCAGAGATGCAGTGACAAGCTATCTAATGCATCCGATTTATATTCTGGGCTCAACTGAGTAACTCCTAACACAATTCAACATCTCAATGACTATTCCGATGAGTGCTGCAAATTAGACCTTGCAATCCATAGGATAATAGGACTACTCCCATATGATATCGATACCGCGGGGGTCTTTGATCATCACTTTATGATCAGAGCTGAGTGTATTTGTGAACAGAGGAGTTCTCGAAGCACGCCAAGCCATGAAGCGAAATTAACAACGCCAGTAATTGAAGCCGCGGCAAGAAACATGTCATCATCGTCATCAAGCTGTGCAGCGAGCGAGAACACTTTAGCATAGACAATTGGCGGATCGCATGTGAAGCCAGCGCGGTTGATTATTTTTTCGACCGCATTATGTCTTTCAACTTCCGTTGGGGAACCCGCTATATTATGCAGGAATATTTCAAGGGCTTTGTCTGCTAGGACTCGTTCGTTCAATCGAATAAACTCTCCGTAATAGTCCCAGCACATGTACTGAATCGCATTCAGAACGAGTTGATAGTCTTGAGGCCACTTGATATACTCTCTATGTTCGATCAGGCGGAGCCTGATTTCTGTCATCTCTAGTGCGTCTTGGCTTATCTTGAGCGGGTTTTCCTCAACAAACTTGTCGAGAGCTGACAGTGTGTTCACATCTTTAACAAATTGCTCTACTAATTCCCTCTTCTCCTTGTAGCTCAGCTTGGAACACCCAGGCATTTCGATTTGCTTTCGAGCGATCAAATTCCCGTCTTTATCATGGACTACTGCAAAGATCCCTTGCTCTGTGCATGAGATTCCGATACGAACTTTCCTTTCGCCTATTGTATAATCCTCAATCGTTAGGTCGTACGCGCCCTTATCCGTTTTCTTGAACTTGGCTATATCTTCGGGCACATCCAAGCTTGAAGAATAAGGGCTTATTGTGGATTTTGCTCTTGGGTTGCGAGAAATATTGTTGAGCCTTTGAGCAAGAATTCGCCGATTCCAGCTGGAATCATTTTTTGGCGAGTCGTGCGATGCCTCACACAAGATAGCGAGTCAGGTTTCATCGAATAACTGGTTTTAATGGTCACAATCTTGTCTATCACGGGTTTCCCATTGCCTTTCCACCTTGTGCTTGGACGGACTGCCTATGTAGTCGCCCTACATAACTAGCATACTGAATGAACATGAGGAACAATAGCGTAGAAAGAAGTCGTGAAGCAACCCTACAGGTTGGAACGAATGGTCTGATTTCAGGGTGTTGGAATTGAAATACCGGAGCAGAGGCGAAATCGTTTCAAACATTCTGAGAGTTGTCGCCAGCAGCAAAGCTACGAAGACCAGACTGATGTACGGTGCCTACTTGTCATACACTCAGCTTGAAGAGTACTTGGGTTATGTACTACAACAAGGATTAGTCAGCCATGTGCCCGAGACCAACCTGTATCAGCTTTCGGAAAGGGGAATGCAGTACCTGAATCTATCTGATGAAATGTCACAAATGGTTGCACCCATCCTGAAAGTGCAATGAGAGAGAGCTCTCAGCGGCAGCATTCCTTTTCCTTGCAGCATGACATGTGAGGAAAAAAAATGCTGCGCTTCATCTGCCAGAGATAGGATTCTATGGTCATTTGGTATCATTTTAGAGGACCCATGCCTTGTGTATACGCGAATACGTTTCTGATCGTGCTAGTCCGTATAGATTAGTCCCTACAAGCACTCCTGAGGTATGTTTTCGTCGGTCAATATCTATAGTAAATTCAAAATCTGAATTTTTTTATTCTTGCTGACCGCTCATCGAGTCAAAAAGCCCCGTGAGCTCCGCGTACGTGCTAACGAATTTTCTTCCACGCTCCGTACTCGTATAGACGCTTCTTCTTGTAACAATCGATTTCTTGCTTTCAAGCATTCCCCACTTCAAAAGCAAATCTAGGTATCCTTGGAGCTGCTTTGAGTTAAGATTGGATCGATACATGATCTGAGTCTTTAGCATACCGTTCATGCTCACGTTGAGCATCGTGTTGATTATTTCCAGCGATCCTCTATTCGCCCCCAAGACATTTGCATCGAGGCCAATCAACTGAGTCATCTGCTTCATAGCTCCCAACCAATTCCAGGCGAGTTGCGATATCTCTGCGGGCTCTTCTTCAAGGTCGTTTGTTACCCCAATCAAAGTGAGCGCCTAACGCAAGAATGCTCATAACTTTACGCCCTGCTATTGCTATATATCGAGTATCTAATATTGTTCTGTAACAGTGCACGAAATCAAACAGGACGTTGCTAGGGGGAGCGCAGGGTGAGCATGCAATCCAATGTGCACGATCGCTTGCTTAAACATTGAGTTTTTCCGCAAACAAACAAGAATCCAGCCGATAAGAATCTGGGGGTTCGCTTCTTGACCGCCAGTTTGTTTGCACTCAATCAAATGTCTTGGCATTGAAATGCCCTAATCTCGCATGGCAACAGAATTGTGTCAAAGAAGTTGGAAACGAAACTCAAAAAGGGCTGACCGAACTTTCAAAAGCCTAGATATGATTCAGATAAAGTGTGTCGATTGGGCGGCATCCAAGGATTTGATGTCAGTCTGTTGTCTGCCCCACTAGCCCATGCCACCCATTCCACCAGCGCCTCCTGGTGGCATCGGTGGGGTCCTCATCTTGCCGGAGGCAATCACGTCGTCGATGCGCAAGATCATGCACGCCGCTTCCGTCGCGGACCTGATGATCTGCTCCTTGACGGCTGCCGGCTCTATGACGTGGTCCGCCATCATGTCGGAGACCTTTCCTGTTCGGACGTTGATGCCGAACCATTTTTTGCCCTGACCATGTTTTGCCCTAATGTCTACCTGAGTGTCAATTGCATCCATTCCAGCGTTTTCGGCGAGCGTTTGAGGGATAGATTCAAGCGCGTCTGCGAATTTCACGACAGCCAGCTGCTCTCTTCCAGAAAGCTTGTTGGAGTACTCCCTGATCTTGGCCGCCAGCTCGGCTTCGGGAGCGCCTCCGCCTGCGACAATCGCCGGTCTTTCAAGCACGTCCTTCACGACCATTATCGCATCGTGCATGCTTCGCTCAGCTTCGTCTACAACTCTTTGAGATCCTCCTCTGACGAGAATTGTTACTGCCTTCGGATTTTTGCAACCCTCAACAAACACCCACTTGTCCTGCTCAACTTTTCTTTCTTCCACAAGCTTTGCTTTGCCAAGGTCTTCCCCAGTGAGGTCGTCGAGGTTCGTGACCATCCTCGCTCCTGTAGCCTTTGCTAATTTGGTCATGTCCGATTCCTTGGCTCTCCTTATGGCGAGGATTCCCTTCTTTGCAAGGCAGCTCTGAGCTACGTCGTCAATTCCCTTCTGGCAAATTACGACGTTGGCTCCTGCAGATGCGATCTTGTCAACCATCGAGGAAAGCATCGAATTCTCTTCTTCCAGGAATTTCTTCATTTGAGAAGGATCGTTAATCCTAATTTCGGCGGAGAACTCTGTCTTTTCGATCTCCAACGCCGAGTTTACGAGTGCAATCTTTGCATCCTCAACCCTCTTTGGCATCCCGGGATGAACGACTTCTTTGTCGAGCACTATTCCCTTGATTAGTTTGGTGTCAGCGACCGAACCCCCTGGCTTCTTTTCTACCTTGATATTGTCAATGTCGACTTTGTAGGTGCCCGCATCGCTCTTTTCAGCGACCAGCAACAGCGCTTCAACGACTACTGAAGCAAGCTCAGTGCTGTCATTCGCTACGAGTTTTGATTGCATGCTTGTCTCAGCAACTTGAGTCAAGACCTCTAGGTCACCAGGCTTTACTTTGATTGCAATTTCGTCGAGGACCTCAAGAGCCCTGTCTGCCGCCTTGCGATATCCATCAACAATGATTGTCGGATGGACGCCCTTGTCAATCAAATCCTCTGCTTGTTCAAGCAAAGCTCCCGCAAATACAACTGCCGAAGTTGTGCCATCGCCAACTTCGTTGTCTGTAGTTTTGCTGATCTCAATAATCATCTTTGCAGCGGGGTGCTGAACATCAATTTCCTTCAGGATTGTAGCACCGTCGTTCGTTATGGTCACGTCTCCCATGCTGTCTACAAGCATCTTGTCCATACCTCTTGGTCCAAGGCAAGTCTTTACAATTTCTGCAATCAACTTTGCAGCATAGATGTTATTGCGTTGGGCATCATTTCCCTTTGTTTGAGATGTGCCTTCTTTGAGAATCAGTACTTGCTGACCGGTGGAGTTGGACATGAATATCTACGACATGTAATAACTGTTACCAAGTATAAACGTCTATGTCAAAGTAAAAAATATACGAAAGCAATTGGATTTTCAATAGTTGGAGAGACGCGTGAGCCAGCAGTACGCGGATCCGAGCCTAGTGGGCTCTTTTTGGAACCGCTGCAGGAAAATACCCCATCAGAAGCCCGATCGCTATGGATCATCCTAACTCATGGGTGAGCTGGCGTCGTCATAGAATCACAAGCTATTGGATAAAGTTATCTTTCATCCAATCAGAACCTTATTCTCGTTGTAAGCCAATCGATGTGTTCACTTGTGAAATACGCCCTAACAACTCTGACAGAATAGGAAAAATGTGCCCCGGCTCGGATACGATAATACAATGTTGATGTATGCATGAATGACAGTTAATTTGAGTCCCGCAGGAGCTTCCTTTTTGGCCCAAATACCCCTGAAAAGTCCCATTCAGATTTATGTCCCTGCGAGCATAAGACTTTGGTAACAATTCCCTGTACCTAATGTCTATTGCTCTCATCGGTATTACTTTCTCCTCCATTTTGCACCACTTGGCGCGAAACTGATATTTTTTCTAATGTAATCGTGGGTTCAAATCCCACCCCGCACTCATGATTTACTAGTAGAGCCAAGTATGTCATATTTTCAATTTTCTGAAATCATGCCACGTACTTGACAGCCAGGTGGTGTGGGATTTGAACGCCGATTTACTAGCAAAACAATTCAACATGTCTAGCGAAATTCCCATTCGTTACAGTTCTAGACTGAATGCTTTCTTTCCGGCATCTTGGAGCGAAAAATCTCGCCAAAAGCGCGTTGGAAATATTCTAAAGCTCTCGATAGAGATTTCTCACCCAGAGCAGTAAGTTCGTATACAGTATTGCGACCTTCCAGGTGTCCCCGTATCATTCTGCGACTTGAGAGCTCTTTTAATGCAGGATAGATTGTGCCAGGGTTCGGTTTGTCACCCCTTCGCTTCTCGATTTCCTTAGCGATCTCCTGCCCATACATTGGACGAGTCGAGAGCAACCAAAGAATCATGAACGACAGCAAGCCGCGCATGTCGCACATTTCATCTAGATTCTTGCTCGGCATTTGATTGAATTGTGAAATGTCTTACATTCTATTAAGTATGTCATGCGTTCCAATATCGTTATATTAGGCATACAATATTGGATATGCGATAATACATGCAAGAAGTTGCGAAACTGAGCGAAATTCCTGTGGGAACAATGAAACGCGTCAAGGCGTTTGGCGCTAACGTTCTCCTGTCCAACGTACGTGGGAAGATATACGCAACTCAGGATAGCTGCGGTCACCAAAAGGCAAGCCTTTCCCGCGGGACTCTCGAGGGCGAGATTGTTACGTGTCCGCTGCACAGAGCAAAATTCGACGTGACGACCGGCCGAAACACGTCTGGAATAAGCATGAGCATGCCTCCCGAATTGATGCAAAAGATACCACCGGAAGTGATGGCCATGTTCCAGAAGACCGGTGAGATAATCTCGGAGATTGAAATCCAGCCTCTGAAGACATACAAGGTCTTTATGAAGGGCGATTCGATCCTCCTGGACAGCGTGTAGAAAGATTGTCAGCCCCGCCTAAAGCCTCCGAGGGAAGATTCGTCGCTGTTTGCAACGAGTCCGAAGTTCGCGAAGGATCGATGTTTGGAGTCACTGTGTCTGGTAATCCAATTCTCTTGTCGAAAATCAGTGGAAAGATTTATGCAATGAATGCGGTTTGCTCGCACATGAACGGTTACCTGCCGAAAGGTGAGCTAAGAGATCATACAGTGATCTGCCCAGTTCACAAGGCGCAGTTCGATATCGCAACAGGAAAAGTCGTGAAAAACGTCCCTTGGTTAATAAAAGTCGTAGCGCACAAAGAAGCTTCAGAGCTGCGCACCTATGAAGTCGAGACTGTAGCTGGCGAAGTCCGCCTCAAGATATGATCCAAATCGAGAACGATTGATTTTACAAGCCTATCAGAGAATTCGGTTGAAGATTAGAGATGAAATCCAATATTGGTCGTGCGATGTATTAAATGCCGTTCGATGGATCAAAGATAAGCGAAATTCTTGAATGTACTTTGAAGCGCGTCAAGGAGTTCTGCACCAATGTTCTCCTGTCCAAAGTGCGTGGCAAGATCTACCTGATGAACGTATATTCCACTAGAATTGAAGGAAGACTCCCAGCTTAAGAGATTCGAATTCCCAATGTCATCAGAAATAATCAACGTAAAGGATCTAGTCTTGACTTATTCGGATGGGACGAAGGCGGTGCAGGACATCAGTTTCTCTGTAAGGGAGGGCGAGTTTTTCGGCTTTCTGGGGCCGAACGGCGCTGGCAAGAGCACGACAATTAAAGTTCTAACCACACTGCTTCACAAAACTGCTGGTACAATATCAATTGCTGGCCTCGACATTGAGATACAGGCCCGCGAAATTAGAAAGTTGATTGGAGTCCAAAGCCAAGAAACCTCCGTCGATCCCGAGCTCACCGGACGCGAGAACATGATCCTCGAGGGAAATCTTCAGCAGATGCACGGCAAGGAGCTCGAGGAAAGAGTAGACTACCTTCTGGAAGTTGTTGGACTCAAAGACGCGGCTGGCAAGCGGGCCGGAAGGTATTCTGGTGGGATGAAAAAAAGACTCGACCTCGGATCAACTCTGGTTCACAGGCCGAAAATTCTATTCCTTGATGAGCCAACGACGGGGCTTGATCCCCAATCACGTGCTGCTGTGTGGAGCTATCTCGAAGAACTGAACAAGAAGGAAGCAATTACAATTTTCCTCACCACCCAGTATCTCGAGGAGGCAGACAGATTGTGCCAGCGGCTGTGCATTGTGGACGGAGGGAAAATAGTGGCACAGGGCTCGCCTGCCGAACTAAAGGCGGAGATCGGAGCTGATGCAATCACGATCACGATGAAAGACTCCCAGGGGAAGAGCGATGATTCAGTTCGCGCCATTGGCAGACAGATCGTCTCTACTCTCCCGAATGTCGTAAACGTCATGGACTCTGGAGACGGGCTGACAATTTACGCAAAGGACGGAGCATATTTTATCCCCGATTTAGTAAGGGCGTTTGACAAGTCCAACATCAAACTTGTGTCGATAAACCTCTCGTCACCTACCCTTGACGATGTCTTCCTGAAGCACACGGGCAAGAGAATCAGAGTGGAAGAGCTGCAAAAAGCCGCGCCAACGATGTTTGCAAGGGGTCGGAGGTAGAAAGAAAAATGACGCTACTATTCGATACTCGCAATCTCTTTGTTAGAGCATTGAAGAAACTTGTCCGTAATCCTATTTTGATATTCTTCTCGCTCTTTCAACCCATAATTTTCCTCGTCCTGTTCACACAACTGTTTCATTCCTTCAATCTCCTGCCCGGTTTTCCCAAAGGCGTATCTTACCTTGAGTATGCGTCAGCTGGCATTCTGCTGCAAAATGCATTCAGCGCCTCGCTTCAAGCGGGGACCTCTATAGTCGATGATATCAACTACGGCTTTTTGCCGAAGATGCTCGTTACGCAAGTTAGTCGTCCGGCAATTTTGCTCGGAAGGCTTTCGAGCGACGCATTCAGGGTCACGGTGCAGTCGATTATCATCCTGTCGCTGGCTTATCTACTTGGATTTAGAGCAGCTACCGGATTGCCAGGTGTTCTACTGATGCTATTCATAATTGCCTTCTTCGGACTTGCATGGTCCGGTATTTCGCTTGCGCTTGGTATGCTGACAAAGAGCTCCGAGACCGTGTTTGCAATTGGCGGGTTCCTGACTTTCCCCTTACTATTCGCGAGCACTGCTCTGGTGCCGGTGAGCTTTATGCCAACATGGATGCAGGACGTGTCAAAGTTTAACCCAATTAGTTACGCAGTTAACGCCGTGAGAGACCTCTCGATCCCAGGCTATTACTCCACCGGCGCTGAATTGACTTCTTTGGGAGTCATCTTGCTCATTGCAGTCATAACGATGTCAGCAACTCTCTACCTGTTCAGAAAAGTAGTAAGCTAATGCTCAATCTTTAGTTCCAGCAAAGCCGCCAGTGAAGCAACCGACCTCCTGCGCGAAGAACGAGTAGATTTTCTTTTCAAAATAATCTGTTCCTAGCTTCCAAGCATCCTGACCAGCAGTCGTCGTTCTGCCTTTCTTAGATGCTCTACCAGAGTCGAGCTGACCATGTCGAGCTTCTTGGCTAGCTGTCCGGAATTGATCTTGCGCGGAAGATCGTAGTATCCCTGTTTGTATGCCGCAATCAAAATTTTTCTTTGTTTTTCGGTAAGACAAATTAGCGGAGACTCTTGAGAGTACTTTGCGTCAGCCAGACTAACTATCTTGTGACGAATCCCCATCATCTCCATTCTATGAAGAAACCTCTTAACTTGAGCTGGACTGCCGAGAAAAGTCATCTTTAGTTTTCCGTCGTTGATCTCGAATGGAACGACGATGTATCCCCCGATCTTGTCCATGTCAAAGGACAGAGATTCCACTTTCGACTGCCTCGCCTTGAAGAAGACCGTATAGGCTCCCTCCTTTTGTCGCTCAAGGATTTTCATTTCGAGATTTTTGTTCCTCCCGATAAAATCCTTAATGTTTGAGTGCGTACTCTTGAGTTCGATCGTGCATATTCCGGAGAGCTCTTTTTGATCATGTCTGATGAAGTGCAGAATTTCCAGGGACTTTATTTTCATAAGGGAAGCCGTTTCAGGGAGCCTTTTTAGATCCTTGTTTTGAAACTCGAGGACTAGCCGACGCATGGAAGACTTTGATCGTCATCTCATATATTATATCTCTTTGGAAAGCCGAGCATATGTGGCAGAAAGCTTATCCACGATTTTCAAAAAGTCCAATATTGGTTGTGCGATATATTAAATGCAGTTCGAAGTAGCGAAGGTAAGAGCTACGCACCTATGAGGTCGAGACCGTTGCTGGTGAAATCCGCCTCAAGATCTGAATCAAGAACGACTAATTTTGCAACCCGCATAAAAAATCAAGTGAAAGATTCAAGATGAAGTCTGAGCATTCGCTCTTCGATCCTCTGAACGCGTTCATAAGGAAAAGATACCGCATAATTGTCGTACTCTGGATACTCGCGCTCGTGCTCTCGGCTCCGCTTGTTTCTAGCTTTTTCTCATCAATTTCTTTCAACGTCTCCGGTGGATCCATACTTAGCGTCCCAAATTCTGAATCGGAGAAGGCACAGGCAGTACTTGATGCCCAATTCCCGTCGATGAATCAGAGTTCAGGTCCAATTATCGTTGTGTTTCAGGACCAGAATGTTTACTCCAGCGAAGTCAAGAATGATCTTTTTTCACTAAACCAGACGCTCAGCTCTGATCGAAAGTTAACCAACTTTACCGGTATCTTGAGCCTCTACAATGAGGAAGAAAGTTTGCTCAATTCAACTATTCCGATCTACCTAAATCAGATTGCGCAGATTGCCGGACAGATCCCGAACTCCAATAATACAGCAGCGTGGGATACCGCAGCTAGAGATTTTGTCAATTCGACTTCTAGTTTATTTGCGTCTTCACCATTGTTCACAGTCAATTCTACATCATTCTACAACCTGCTCTCCGAACTGAATGCCAAAAGTACTCCGAGTCAGATTCAAGCATCTGTTGTAAATCTCTTGATGACGGAAAGTCTTGCCGACTATCCTTACTCTCTTTCCTCAGCCATTACCAAGAACTTCGCAAGTTCTAACAACGAAACAATGATCTTCGAGATTGGCTTCTCATCGACCCCAAGCAACAGCGTTGTAATTCAGACTCGAGCATTGGTGCATAATTCAAGCATTGCGAGCCTTGGGACGATCTACGTAACTGGTCTCCCTGTCATCGCTGTCGACTTCCAAAGCTCCGCTCAACCCGCGCTCAGCGACAGCATAGCACCAGGACTTGCAATCTCACTTCTCGTTGCAGGCCTTTTGTTTTTCTCCCCCGTGGCCGCCCTTGTTCCACTTGTTATTGGTGGTTTTGCGATTGGAATATCTCTCGGCTCAGTCTATGGCTTGATTGTGCTCGTCCAGCACAGCCAGATCAATTTCGCCGTGCCGTTTCTTATGATTCTGACAATGCTAGGTCTCGCTGTAGATTATTCCATTCTGCAACTCAGGAGAACCAAGGAAGAGCGAACCAACGGTAAATCTCTCCAGGATAGTGTCGCCATATCGGTAAGGTGGGCGGGGCAGGCGATTCTGACGGCTGGTCTTACAGTGGTAGCAGCCTACGTAGTCCTTTCCGTGACCAGAGTACCGTTCTTCGGAGACGTAGGAACTGCCATTGCGATCGGGGTTGTCATTTTGCTCGCAGCTTCTCTGACACTTCTGCCTTCCCTGGAGCTTGTGCTTGGCGAGAGGCTCTTCTGGCCAAAGCGTGGCGCACGGACCCGTTCCAGTCGCAAGGAGATGACGCGATTGGAGAGGGTCGCTGAAAAGACCATTCAGCACAAGATCGCCATTTCGGTAGTGATAGCCCTCCTTGCCGCTGGTTCATTTTACCTTGCTTATCAGACGCCAAGTGGCATCGATATCACAAAGCTCATTCCAAACTTTGAGAGCAATCAGGGCCTCACAGCGATAACCAACAACCTTGGGGGATCAGTTGCCTCTCCAACACTTGTTGTCGTATCATTCCCTTATCCAGTAGTCCATGGTCAAGCCCAATTCAACCAAACTGAACTGAACCAAATCGAAACAATATCCTCGACAATTTCAAATTCGGTGGGAGTCGACAGTGTAACCAGTCCGACGAGGCCATTCAGCTCTCCGTTCAACTACACTGGCTTGGGAACTTTTACGCTTCCAGTCAGCTCACAGTACCTGATCGGAATGCTCTTGCAGATCGGAAAAGATAACAAGACTGCTCTAATTACAGTTGGTCTTTCGCAATCTTCGCAGAGCTCTGCGGCAGTAACTGACCTGAGAAACATTGAGACAGCCGTCAATGCTATTCAGCTCCCAACAGGCTCTACTGTTTACTTTGGCGGATCTACTCAATCGACGGTCGACAGTCTGAATCTAATAAACGGGGATCTCCCCCTCGTCCTGCTCATTCTTTCGCTCGGAGTGTACTTCATTCTGTTTGCGCAGCTGCGATCCCTTTTTACCCCTCTGCGTTTGATCTTCACAATCCTTTGCAGTGTTGCCTTCGCCCTCGCGTTGCTCTCGATAGCATTCTACTACTTGCTCCAGACTCCAGTCGTGAGCCTCGCCCCACTATTCGTCGTCGTTACGATGCTCGGAGTGGGCATAGACTACGACATATTTTTGGTTACAAGGATTAGGGAGGAAGTTATGAGCGGCAAGTCAGACCATGACGCGATCGAGTCTGCGATAAACAAGATTTGGGTTACTCTGTTCGGTCTTGGATTGATACTATCAAGCGTATTTGCGTCTCTAGTGGCAAGCGGAATAGGATTGCTTCAGGAGATTGGTGTCAGTGTCGCTTCTGCCGTAATGGTAGATGTCGGGATAGTCATCCTGTTCTTCGTGCCCTCACTGATGGCGATCGCGCAGAAGTACAACTGGTGGCCTTCCAAGATCAGACGAGAATCGAATCCATAGACCATTTATGTCCCGGAAACAAAGATGGCAGTATGAAGCTTGTGATCTTTGGCGGAACGCTTGAAAAAGGCAGCCAATTTGGAGAGAAGTGGCTTGTTTCAAAAGCAAGGTGAGCTGAAGACTTTGCCAATTACTTTCATTCAATCTGTTGAAGATTACATAGAATCATTCCACTCTTGGAGTGAGCTCTCTCGAATTCCAATGGGTAAGAACGCCAGCAGCAGTTTTGACGAGGATGTCGATGCTCTGGTTTCGGGTTTTACATTTGGGAAACCAGTTGAAAGAAGAGTCTCATCTTTAATCGTCTGGGGCAAGCCTAAGCTCTAAAAAAGAGCCGAAGACCGTGGGTTCAAATCCCACTTCCCGTCCTTGCGACCTACTAGTAAGTTAGGGCATTCTCTTTATTCTGACGTCCTAAAATAAAATGTGCCCCGGCTCTGACGCTGAGCGCTCATCGGGTAAGCAATTTGATTACTATCGCCTTTCGCTAGCTCTAATCCGGGGCCCCGAAAAAGGGCACTTGTGCAACCTGTTTCGCTTCTGGGTAAACCTCGTTCATCACTGATCAGACGAGGCCGTCGAAGCGAGTTATTGATTGCCGGTGCTTCCTTCCCGGTAACGCTGACTTTATTCGGCCCCTGCGTTTATCCTTTTAGCAAGGGCTCGAGACTAATCTCAAAACCGACTGCTGGAACCTTCAATCCATATTTCTCCAACATATGAGGTGAGATCTCCCCCACGATTCCGATATCGATTGTTCCCGTTTCCCTTCCTGAGACCGACACAAATGCGGCTCTGCCTGCGGCAAAAGCACCCGTGTTCTCTGAGACAGATCGAAATGCGACTATATCATTTTCATCGAGTGTCAATCTGAGCAGCCCATCAATGATCGAGCGGATCATGGTGTAGTTTGCTTCAGAGTCTGCTACCAGGACCGCCGCATGTTCCTCTTCACTGACTGACGAAACGGTTTCCGAAGAAGACTTGAATACCGTGGCCTGCTCGAAGACCTTTTGCGGATATTCTTGGTGAGTCGAACTACCCAAGACAGACAGCAACGAACCGATAATGTCGCTACGAAGGTACTCGAAGCTCTGCGATTTCGAATTCTCGACCTTCAGGGCATCTTGTGGCACTTGATCAGCACTGGTCAGAGAGAGGTTCCAGATCTCGGTCAACCCTAGGCCGACGAGCGTCTCAATAACTCTGTTTAGCTTGTTCTGTCTTTTGGAGAATAAGCCGACGAGAGAGGTTTGCAAACCTTGAGGTTTTATCAACTGGATACCAAAACCTAGCGCCACCTCTTCGACCAGGTCAATCGGATGAATAATGTCATGCCTATACCTGGGAATCACCGCACTTCCGTTAGAATAAGTTCCAATTCTACTTCTTCCAAGAGCGTGTTCCGCTTCTCTCATCGTGAAATCATACCCTATGACATTTTTTGTCAGCTCGAGATCAAAATGCATGGTCTTTGGGGTCATATTCGGAGTCCAGACGCTTCCCTGAACTCTCTGGATTTCCACTGATTGTACGCGTCCACTCGCGTCAGACAGCATTGCGGCAATTATGGCAATCGAAGTGTCGACCGCCCTGTCATCTGTTCCGGTTACATCGACGAAGAGTTTTGATTGTCCCGCAGCGAGTCTTGTGAGCTCGCCGTTTATGATTGGTGGCATTGAAAGGACATTCCCCCTGGAGTCTTCTAGAATAGGGAATGTTCCAGAGAGCAGTTTTCCATAAGAAACCCCTTGCTCAGTAGCTTCCAGTATCTGACTGACAGTTTTCCTTTCATTTGTGCCGAGTGGGACAAACGAGAAATTGCCATCTTTCGTCGCGTAGTACTTAATTTGATTTGTAACTTTCTCGGCGTTGTGGATTCCTATCGCGACCTTCGACCTTCGCCGCCCGATGCCATTGTGGAGATCTTCCTGCATTGTGATAAGTTGCTTGATCAATTCATCTGTTACCGGAATCTCTGCGTATAACGCGTGGATGTAAGGACGAACGCCTTTGATCTCGTCACCCGTTACTGAGATCTTGTACTTTGATGGAACGAATAGGTACTTCGGGTCGCCGGTCTCGATTCCCAGGATTCCCACGAGCGAACGCGCAATCCCCGCTTCGCTCGAAAAATCAGGTCGATTGGGGCTGTACTCAACGCTTACGATATCGCCCGATTGATCTTCGATATCGAGTCCAAGATAAGGCAGTGTCTCAAGGATCTTCTTCTCATCAGCTTTCTTCTTGCAATACTGACCTAGCCGTGTAAGGGATAACTGGATCACTGGCATGGCATCTAAACCTTCGTTACCTGAAGATTCCTTAGCCAGTCAAGATTAGCTCCGAAAAGCTGCCTAATGTCGCTAGCCCCGTACCTCAGCATGACAAGCCTGTCTAGACTCAGCCCCCAGGCGAGAACGGGATTCTTCACGCCTAACGGCAAAGTAACCTCTGGCCGGAATATTCCCATTCCGCCCAGTTCCATCCATCTTTGGGTTTCCTTGATGAACACCATAGTTTGTATCGAAGGCTCCGTGTAAGGAAAATACGTGGGCCAGAACTTGATCTCGTTGAATCCCAATTTTGCATAGAATTTAGACAGCACGTAGATCAGATTTCTGAGGTTGACCTTCTCACCGACCATCACACCCTCAATCTGGAAGAATTCCGGATTGTGCTTGTAGTTAGCCTTCTCATTCCTGAAGACGCGACCTACTGAGAAAACTCTAGCTTCTTCTGGTTTGTTTTTGGCCAAGTATGAAATTGTGACGGCGGTTGTGTGAGTCCTGAGAACAACTCTCGCAGCTTCCTCTTCCCTCCAGCGGTACTGCCAACCAGCAGAGCCAGTGTTTCCTCCAGTTTCGTGGACGCTCTTGATTGCCTTTATGTGATCTTTGAAATCGCTCAGATTGGCGCGTAAACCCGAAACATAGAAGGTGTCCTGCATCTCCCTTGCAGAATGCTCCTGCGGAATGAACAGCGCATCAAAATTCCAAAGGGCGCTCTGACTTATCGGGCCGAAGATCTCTTCAAAACCCAATGACACGAAGGTCTCACGAACCTCATCCATGAACATCCGCATCGGATGCCGCCTCCCACCGTAGAGTTTCGGGGCCGGCGAGGTAACGTCTAGCGCCCTAAGTGACTTGCTCTTCCACTCGCCACTCTGGAGCAGTTTTGGAGTAATGGCGTCTATCTCGTTCGGGTTCACCGAAGTCGCTAACGACTTTCCTTGAACTGTCAGTCCTACCGCAACTGATTTTGATTGTCCTATTCTAACGAAGCTTTCCCGCCTCTTCCGCAGATCATTCAATGATTCGATTTCATTTCCAGTAAGATCTTCCTGTGCAATGCTTGGAACCGCCGCCAGTCTTTCAAGGATTATCTCTTCGGGCTCTTTTTCCTCTGCTTTAGAAGTGAGTGATATGCGATCGTCCTTAACGATCACCCAGTCATTCTTTTTTGATCTTCCCAGCGCGATAGCGAATTCTGCCCCGAGGGATTTTGCAGCCGTTGAGAGATCAATTGTTCCGCCGGAGTTTCTGATCAAATTCACTAGTTTCCTTTCGGGCAACCCAAGCTTGGCCACTGTTTGCCCTTCCTCGCCCAGAGAGAACCTTGTCAATTCTTTCTCTTCGGTTCGTATCAGTTCCTTAGCTTTGAGCCATTCTATTCCGCGCCTAACCTGATCGATTGAGTGCGAACTCTTGCTTGCCAGCTCTTCCAGCCCGATTTTGTTTTCGCCGGATGCAGTAAGTGTGGTCAGAATCGCCTTTTCAATTGGATGGAGCGGAGCGGGTTCGGTCATTGTTTCCTCTCCGACCTCTTGGTCAACCTGCCACCAATATCTTCAACGATGAAATCATCAATCTTGCCTTTGGTCTCCTCGCGCCTGGCTTGGTGCTCCTCGATGTATTTTCGCACGCGTGGAGCAAGCATACCTTTGCATTCGCCGCACAAGAGCTTCCCGCTTTTGCACTCGTCATAAATGTTCAAGAGGTTCTTCTCGTTTTCTTCGAACATGAAATAATAGTAATGATAGACCGGACAGATATCCGGCTGGCCTCCTAGCTTTCTCTGTTCTTCAACAGTTGCTCTCCCGCCTGTGAACGACGATAGTATTTTCTTTTCCACAGTCTTGGGTGGGTCGGTAGTAAAAATTGCCGTCTCAGGCTGGCTCGCACTCATCTTGCCACCCTGCCCTAGTCCCGGAATGAACTTTGAGTGTATTTGCGCTGGTTTGTAGAATCCAAGCTTTGGCGCGACCTCTCTCGCAATTCCTCTCCAGTAAGGGTCCTGATCTATTGCCGCGGGTATGAGACACGGAATGTTATGACCCTTCAGCACCGAAGGTAGAAAGCAGGGTGCGGCTTGGAACGCGGGAAAGAACACCATTCCAATGTTAGTACTGTTTTCAAAACCGAACACTGCCTTTGCAGTGCTGAATGTTGTGTGTTTTGCAACCTTCGCTGCAATTGAGTACAGAGTTTTCGTGTATCCCATGTCTGTGAAAACAAAAGTCTTTTTCGGATCAAAGCCCAATGCTATCAGGTCTAGCGTATTATCGTAAGCGAGCTGTTGCGTCGCCTCCAACGAAAGCTTGTCCGAGCTATAGTATTTCTCATCGTCCGTCATCTGGAAATACAATTCGGCCCCAAATTTGTCTTGAAGATATTTCGTGAAAATCCAGGGTATGAGATGCCCCAGGTGTACACCACCAGAAGGACCTCTACCAGTATACAGGAAGAACTTCTCACCCGCTTCATATCGCGAAAGAATCCAGTCCAAGTCTCTGTGCGAGTAGAAGATCTTCCTGCGCAAGAATAGGTGAACCTCTCCCGTAAGCCTCTCAAATCTCTGCAATAGTTCAGGGGTGATCTTCGAAGTCCCGAACCTTTCGACTAGCTTGTCATAGTCGACGTCTCCTTCTACGCTCCAAGGAGTAACCACAAATTCGCCATTCTTCGTATTATCTGAAGCCACAATGATTCACCAGCGAAATTTCCCTATGATATCTACAGGCGCTCAAAAGTTCCAACGTTCGTTTTTGGGTCGTGGCTTCAAACATATTCTAATTTCCGCTTGAGAGGCGCGGCTAGAAAAAACTTTCTCGCAATAGAAATTGAAATCTTGTCCAAAGTAATCCGATAGTAGGCTTGTGGCATGCCATCAAAAAGTATATTCCGTGCCCACACTGTTCTGTATGAATGCGTTGGGCATATTATTCATCATGCTCCACATCGCTTTCACGCCAGTGCAATGGCATGGAATCAAGAACTTGGGTTTGAACTTTTCCAGCTCTTGAACCGTTCTTGGAATTATTGCCTCGAATAACCCACCGGTAAGGTGCATTCCTCCGATCACAGCGTATATTCTATCTTCGCCTGTCAATTCCTTCGCGTACGATATTGTGTTGATCACGCCTGCATGAGCACAACCGGTTATGACCACTAATCCTTTGTCCTTCAATCTGAATATTATTGCCTGGTCATCCTCGATAAGTGGGTCAGGTTCGAGTCTATCGTCAACCTCCGTAAAGTGGATAGGCATCCCTTTCTCAAAATCGTTTGTCCGCGGGATTTGTCCCGTTACAAGAAGTGAATCATCAATTTGCAGGGTAGCTCTTTTTTCTTCTCGGATCGAATAACCAGAATCAGCCAGCAGAGATCTATTCGGGGGTCGAAGATTGAAAGAAGTTCCATTAGGAAATTTCACGAATCGATTTCTAAACGAGTTCGGATGTAGAAGCAACGGGATTTGCTTCTTTCCGATCCTCCTTTTTACTTCAAGCAGCCCTCCTGCGTGATCTATGTGTCCGTGGCTTGAAACGACCATCTCAGAGCGAGCGAGATCTAGATTCAGAACTTCTGCGTTATGCGAAGCAGCATGTGGATCGAGTCCCGTATCGAATAAGACATTCCTTCGCTTTCCATTGATTTCTAAACTTAGGAAAGCCGAGAAGCCATGCTCTGCAAGCAATGGTCTTGTGTCCCAGTCTTCTTTCAACAGTGCTCGCTTAGCTATCCCCGTACTTTGTAGCAGGACATCCACGGAGTTATCGACCAAGCAAGTGACTTGGACGTTTTCGACCTCTCTGAGATTCAACTATTACTTTTGCCTCATTCCCCTCCCTGATGCGCTCTTGTATAAGAAGTGTCAATCGGAATCTAGTTTCTGGCTGCTAACTTGGCTGAATCGATAGACCGATGCTTACATTTCATATCTCTCTAAAAAAACAGTCGTTAACCGAAAATCAACAACAAGAAATTTGGGCTTGATCTAGCGAACAATTAGTGGAATTCTAAAACTCAATATACATGATCGACTCCTTGATTTTCTGGTTTGTGCGGAATAGGAGGCTGCCTAGGAATAGAAGCAACGTCGGGGCTAGTTAGAAAGATGTCAGGCCTCATAAAGCATAGAGGACCCGACGATTATGGTGAGTATGTCGACAAAGGAGTCGCGCTTTTCTCAAACCGCCTAAGTATCATTGACCTTGAAGGAGGACACCAGCCAATCTTCAACGAAAACGAGAATCTTGTTATAGTCTTCAATGGAGAAATCTACAATTTTCCAGAGCTCAGGCAGGATCTGGAGCAAAAAGGACACAAATTCAAGACCAGAACCGACACCGAGGTAATACTGCATGGGTTTGAACAGTACGGGCCCCAAATTTTCTCAATGCTCAACGGGATGTTTGCGATAGCGCTATGGGACATTGAGAAAAGAAGACTGATCCTAGCGAGAGACAGAGTCGGAATAAAGCCGCTCTACTATGCAAGAGGTCAGAACGGCGACTTTGTTTTCTGCAGCGAAGTCAAGGGTATCCTGGCACATGACTCTACGATCGCGAACGTAAATCTCGAGGGACTATACTACCTTGTCGCGCTGTACTACATCCCATTCGAGCTTACACTTTTTTCGGGAATTTTCAAGGTTCCACAAGGGCATTACTTCGATTCTGACACGGGAAAGGTTTCTTCGTACTGGACGCCGCCTCCTCTCAAGCCGAATTTTTCTCCAGACGTCAATCTAGTCAGGGACGCGTTGGAACAATCCATTCAGCGCCAGCTCGTCTCGGACGTTGAAGTGGGATCCTTTTTGTCGGGTGGACTGGACACGAGTACTGTAGTCGCTTTCGCATCAAGGCACTATCCGCACAAACTGAAGACATTCTGCATGGGATTCGGACACGAAGATGACGAACTGGACGCAGCGAAAAAAGTCTCTGATTATTTTGGCACTGAACACTACGGATTCACAATCACCGACAAAGCCACTTTGGAAATGTATCCGGAGATGATCTGGCATTCGGAACAGCCGAAACTCAACACATATAGTTGGTTTGTGAATCAGTTTGCGAGAAAGTACGTCAAAGTC
>DATLTL010000176.1:0-2508 GCA_035533635.1 Nitrososphaerales archaeon | reverse complement strand
TGCCCCAATTCAGTCATTCGATGAAGTATTCAAAGATCCTCAAGTCCAATTCAGGGGCATGGTTCAGGAAATCAATCATGCAAAGTTGGGCAAGAAGATTAGGACGATAGGAAATCCCATAAAGATGTCAAAGCTAGAGTTCAAGATCCGCTTGCCACCGCCGACACTTGGAGAGAATACCGAGCAAATTCTTTCCAGCTTGGGCTATAGTACGGAAGAGATAAACTCTCTGAAAGAACAAGAGACTATCTGACTTCGAGGATACAAGCGCTCCGTCGCATTTGCAAACCTAACCTTCCCCCCACGAACATGCCGCATCGTGCCGAATTGCGATAAAATACTTGAATAATAGATTTCTTAATTTGCACACAATGGATAATGTATTCCTAAGAAGCATCACGTATTCTTATTAGTCAGAAACGCTCAGAAGTACAATATCAATGAAAAGTGTATACGTCCTAAGCGCAGAAATGACAAAATATGGCAAATCTCAGCTTTCTGCAAGAGAGCTGGCTCTCGAGGCTTCAAAAAAAGCAATCTTGGAAGCTGGAATCTCACCAGTAGATGTTCAAGCCGGATTCGTCGCAAATGCATTTTCACTCTCAGAAAAGCAAGGGCACTTGGGTCCCATAATCATGTCCGGGCTTGGGATCCCAGACGTACCTGCCTCGACGATTGAATCGGCCTGCGCGAGCGGATCCGCGGCGATCAGAGAAGCATGGGTGAACATCGGAGCAGGATTGTATGATTGCATGCTCGTTGTGGGAGTCGAGAAAGTAAGCCAGCTGGACACGATAACTGCCACTACATACTTTTCGTTCGGATCTGATTATATCTTCGAGGGTGCATGCGGTGCGTCCTTCCCTGGTCTCTACGGTGCTTTGGCAAGAGCACACATGACGAAATTCGGGACAACTGAAGAGCAACTTGCAACTGTGGCAGTCAAGAATCACGAGAACGCTCTGAGCAATCCCAATGCCCATCTGCACAAGAAAATTACTATCGACGACGTGCTGAAATCACCTGTCGTAGCTAGCCCTCTGAAGCTATTCGATGCGTGTCCTTTTTCTGACGGTGCGGCAGCTGCGATACTTTGTAGCGAGGACTTTCTTAGAAAGAGTCGTGGAAAAATATCTGATCAGATTGTGATCCGAGGTTCAGGCAGGGCAGGAGGAACAGGCGCACTCCATCAAAGAGATGACATGACTTCATTGAACTCGGCCATACTTGCCGGAAGGGAAGCATTCAAGCGGGCGAATCTGACGCAGAAGGACATCGATTTCGCCGAAGTCCATGATTGCTTCACTATAGCAGAACTAGTTGCGGAAGAGGATCTTGGCTTCGTCCCGAGAGGACAAGCTGCAAAACTCACCCAGGAGGGATACACGAAATTGAATGGTGAATTGCCCATCAACCCTTCAGGAGGCTTGAAAGCCAAGGGTCATCCTGTTGGCGCAACTGGAGTCGGACAGGTAGTCGAAATCTATGAACAGCTGCATGGCAAAGCTGGTGGACGCCAAGTGGAAAATGCTAGAATTGGCTTGACGCATAATGTGGGCGCTACTGGTGGCAGTTGCGCCGTTCACATCTTTGAAATTAATTGAGTAGAATATCCAGATGACTGAGCAATTTCAGACTCAAAAGCAATCTTCGCTTACAGTAAAGGAGTTTCAAGAGGGAATAAGAGAGGGGAAAATTGAAGGATACAAATGCTCTAAATGCGGGCATAAGCAAATTGACATAATCGAATTTTGTCCGGTCTGCCATAGTCCAGATTTGGAGAAGGTTGAGTTTTCAGGTAAAGGTAGCGTAGTTACTTACACAATTCAACTTGTTGCTCCCGAGCAGTTCATGAACGAGGTTCCTTATGCGTGGGCTGTCATTAATCTGGATGATGGACCACGAGTAACGGGTTGGATTCCGTTCATCTCAAAGCCATCAGATCTCCCTGTAGGTCAGCGTGTCGAATTCAAAAAATCATACCTCCCAGGAACAGTTTTCGAAAAGATTTGAGAAAATAGTGATGCGAGCTATTCAAGCAAGATGAGACAGGAACGCAATTCTGGTCTCGAAGAACGTATTCCTGAAAATCAAGAGCGCGCGTCGGCAAAAGAGAATGCTGCAATGATTGTTTCAATGAAACTCGCCCTCCGATTAATCGAAAGTCGTGGTTCATGATTTAACAAAGTCGTCTAGTTGCATAAGATGCAAGGAGGTTGCCTATATCGATTCAAATATTTCACATAGATTGCCATTATTTGTAAAAGAATTCAAATAATAGCAGTTTAAATGTAGGTTTCAATGAAATACGAGCAGATTCTACTGGATTCTTTATTAATATATACCGCTCATAGATATTCCGTACTGACAATTGTGAGGCGAGTAATCGAAATTGCTTCCAACCCCAGAGATATTGCAAGTCATGAAGTCTGATGGCGAGTACGATCCAAAACTAGAACCCAGTTTAAGCCATGATGATCTACTGAAACTATACAGGTTCATGGTTTT
>DATLTL010000175.1:0-3895 GCA_035533635.1 Nitrososphaerales archaeon | reverse complement strand
TGAGGTTTCTGGTGCGGAATGAAACGGTTGTCCCGTGGGACCAAGGCCAAACAGGGATCGATGATCTCCGCAAGAGTCCCAGGTAGGCCGCATAGCTGAATCCCGCCTAAAACAGAAAGAGGGTTACGGCTTGCACGTACCTCTTTTTTGCATGCCCTCAATGTTCAAAAAAGAGGACGCGAAGGAATTGATTGCCGTCAGTGAAGCACCGATTATTTCCGATTCAGATCGTTTGTTACGGATCAACAAACCGAAATCTACAATGAGAACAGTCCCCTTCTGAGTACCTTTTGTGCCAAATCTGTCACCCTACTTACAACCTGCTTCAGGTATCTCTCCATCACGTATGAGCCCGTGAACACAATGAAGCCGCCAAGACAAATTCCGCCCAAGACATCGAGTGGGTAGTGCATCCCAACGTAAACGCGTGAATAACAAACAATTCCTGCTTCGATTGTAAGAAGCAAAGCGATACTTTTTCTCTGGAATCTTACCAATGAAAATATTGCACCTACAGAGACGATAAGAGCGTGGCCAGATGGGTATGATGAATCCGTGTCGGGAATCACTCTTGTAATTATGCCTGTCACGGTTTCATAAGGTCTTGCCCTAAACATTGCGTACTTCATGACTTCGCCAGCGATGATTCCGACAACGAACAAAGTGGCCAGTTCTATCGCAAGCAATTTTGTATCCTTTTTTCCCAACAGAAGCATTAGGGCCACGACTGGAATCCAAAAGTACTCTCGTCCATACTCAGATGCGAGTATCATGAGCGAGTTCAAGCTCGAGACAAGAATCATATTGTTAATTGAGAGTGCAACGCTTGCATCGAAACCCTGGGTTACTTTGGAAATCGTCAAGAAAGTAATTGACAGAAAGACTGCGAGGAATAGAATTCCTGCAATTATCCAGCTATTCTTGTTGACTGGTTTCCTAGCATTCTTCGTATTTTGCATCGGCGTACATTCAGGAAGACTCTTCACAGATGCCTTTTAACAATATTCAGTACTGCGATAGGGCATCAAGACTAAAATGGTTCAGATCAAGTTATCAGATCTTTTCGGTCTTTCAGAACCCATCTCGATTCGAAGGACCTGATCTTGAGGAAGTATATCTGATAGCTATTTGCAGAATCCTCCTATCAGTTGTCTCCTATTGTTTTCATTGACTATTTGCAGCCAAACAATTGGTTGCTTACAATTATTGTATGGAGCTTTTTAGCCCGGAGTTTGTGAAGTTCACAAACTGTTTGCCGCATTCGGAGTGCCCTCCGTACTTGTGATTCACTTGACATATGATCAAGATGCGCGTCAATCGCTGAATCAATATAATTTTACTGTCAGCAAGATCTTGCAAACAGAGTTTCGCTTCTGCTTAGCAACAAGCTCTTTTGAACCCCAAGTGGAGAAAGAAGCGTGGCGCAACAATCTGCAAGAAGTTCGACATACCTCCTAGAATCGTACCTCGCATTTTCCGCAAGCTCTTCCGGAATGGCTCTGTTCCTCCCAGACGTCCTATAATTCGAGATGACGTAAGAAACCGACTGACCTGCTTGTAGTTTCAATCCCTGCTCGACCAGTTTCGAAGTCGCGCTCACTGAAAGCTGTCTCCCGAAGCGATACTCTTCGAGGTTTTTGGAGAGTCTCTTAGTAATCAGAAGCTCAATAGGGGAGACATCATGTTTTTCCAGTCTATTTGCAAAGTCGTGGAAAATCTGTACGCCCTCGGTCGAAGCAGTCCTTCTAAGTTCCTCGGCATTATCGCACTTTGAAAGAGCGTCAAAAATCTGCTTTTGGCAGAGTTTGAAATATACTGGAGTGTCTCCACGGCGATACTCTACCCCTCTAACCTTCATTTCGTTATTTTCCTCGAAACATCCGAAATATCTGTTCGCAACTTGGTTCACAGCATCAGTCTTGCTTGGGAGAAAGACAATCCACTTGTAAATTCCTTCCAAGACAATCTTGAATCCAGTCGATTCCTTGATTCTATCGCATAATTCCAAGTAATCGTCTCTTGTCGCTCCGGGTTTTGAGAGCCAAAGCGAGTCCACAATCCCATGAATAACTCGGCATCCATTTTCTTCCGCTGTACGCATCGCTTGGAGAAGCGTCTTTCTTGCATATCCACAGACAGCGATGTGCGAGTCGATTTTTCCGAACTTTGCATTTCTATAACTTAGATATCCGAAGCTCGTTACCAGTACCCACTTCAGCGCGCCAGCCCTTTCGTTGTATGTCTGCTTCAGTGATTCGTCATTTGTGTTGTCTCGCAGATCTCTGTACTTGAACCGCTTTTCTAAAGGAAGCTTCAAACTCTCTGCCACGATCCCTTTTTGCAATTTGCAGATGTGCAGGTCTAGTCCTTCGATCCTGTGACCAGATTCTATGCAGCAGCTACAGTTCAGGGTCTCGGCACTGATGTTGTATTTCCGTATGATTGACGGATAGAGTGAAGCAAAATCCACTTCTCCCACATGCTCGTGCACCCCGGGTAATGGTTCCAAGACAAGGCCGCCTCGGTCCTGATTCAGTAGTTCGTGGAACGTCTTGGGATCTTCTGCTATCCAGGGCTTCCAGGGAATCAGAATGTCTTTCTGTGCAGCATGGTAAAATTGTATACCACTTAGACACTTTCCGATGCTTGCTCGTACTGAGTTCTGGAGCGGCATCCTGCACGCTCGAGTGATTTCGAAGAGGCCAGCGAACCGGCACTGATCAAACACAAACGTGTTTGCTTCGTCAAGATGAATTCTTCCGTAGAGCTTCTGCATCTTTGCCTTGAAGAGAATCCTGCCGTACGAGAAGAAAGTTGATCCACTCCCCGGGGATGAGATTAGGTGGCTCGGTCTCATCTCTGAATCTCGATTCAAGTTGAAATCGAGGTTCAGCCTTTGTGCTTTCTGATACAGAAATGGGAGAGCAAAGAGATCTCCATTCCTAGTAGTAATAATGTCAGGATCTTGTCGTATGATTTCATTTCGTGCCTTTTCAATTATCTCTTCTTCTCTTTGTCCCTCGAATCTTATCAAATCCTTCGAATCGTGGAGAGTTACCCCAGTGAGGCGTGAATCAAATCTCGGCACTTTACTTGAAATTGTAGCATCCAATGAAAGAACTCTGAGATCAGGGATTCTGTAATCTGTAGATTCGACATCATCTTTGAGTTCCCATCTAGTAATCTGGTCTCCACTCGTTTCTACTTGCACGAATCCAAGCGGAAAGATGTTCTTCTCGCAAAAGTAAGTTTGTTCAGGAAGAAGATCAACATTGTATAACTTGAATGTCAGCGGGTTTTGGAATATGTTCTCAAGCGCTTCAGCAACCTGTCTCGCTTTATCTGCTTGGGAAAGTTCTATCTGGATAACTTTCTGTACTCCTTCTCGAAGTAGATCAGCTCTCTTGTAGGCAAATTTGACCGAGCTGACGAGTTGAGAAACAGGAGTTTTTGCCAATCTGGACTGCAGGAAGTTTGGACTATCAGCCGCTTCGCCGTAAGCATAGATTCGATTACGCCAAGTGCTGTCGTGGAGTTTTACCGTACTACCACTTTCATTTATTATCCAGAACGTCATTCCGCGCTTGGACGGGTAGCAATCTAGCAGCCATCCTCGAATGGTCATAGAGCCTAACCATCCAGCGTTGGAGCGTCAATTCCAGTGAAATGGGTAGCGCGATAATCTTTAACCCGCTCTAGAGTTTTTTCTTGTGTTTCGTTTGCAGTGCCCAATCCCTCCAGAAGTGTTAGAGCATTTTCAATCGCAAATGCTGAAAAGTGGTTGTTCCAGTACCCGTAGGTCGTCTTAACCTTCGATGAAATTTCTTTGACTCTGGCTACCCAAGGCTTGACCTCCTCCTCGGAATACTTGTAGTTGTACCAGAGTTTCTCACCT
>DATLTL010000174.1:0-4180 GCA_035533635.1 Nitrososphaerales archaeon | reverse complement strand
GGAAATCAACGTCGGTTACTCGATGATCTGGAAGTCGATTGCAAATCTATACGGATTGCAAAATGAAGATCTTTCAGGCTATTACATGAAGCACGGTGACTTGGGTTCAGCAATTGAAGATTATCTGAATTCGGTAAACAGGGAGACACCGAATCCGAGTTTGCTTTTCGAATCGAGGCTAACTCTTCAGAGCGTCCATTCGGCTTTTGGGGAACTCGCAAGATCATCCGGGAAAGGAACTGCAGATCGAAAGCAACGAATAATCGAGAGACTTTTCTCCTCAATCGTCGAGTCAGTCGAGGCAAAGTACCTCGTTAGAATAATGGCAGGAGAGATGCGCATAGGGTTGGTGGAAGGATTGGTCGAAGAATCCATTGCCAAGGCATTCTCGAAAACCTTGCTTCAAGTTCGGAACGCCAATCTGGTAACGGGCAACATTGGATATGTGGCCATTCTCGCAAGAGATAACGAATTAGCCAAAGCAAAACTGGAATTATTCCGGCCGACGAATTTCATGCTTGCGGATTCTGCAGAGAACGCAGAAGCACTTTATGATATGTTCGAGGAGCATTCTATAATCGCTGACTACAAGTACGACGGAATACGCGCCCAAATTCATTCCAGCGACGGAAGGGTGAAGATATTCTCAAGGAATCTGGAAGACATCACAAAATACTTTCCAGAAATTGAAAAAGCTATGAGGAAGCTCGGTTCCTTTTCAATGATCCTAGACGGTGAGATAGTTCCATTCAGAGATGGGAAGCCGTTATCGTTCCAAGCTTTGCAACAACGCCTACGAAAATTGGAACGGTCTCAAAGCGATGTTCCAATCAAGTACTTTGCTTTTGATCTACTCTATCTGAAGAAACCGATGATTGAGGAAGAATTGTCCAGCCGAATGAAACTTCTGCGCTCGCTTGAATTTGCGGGGGTTTTGGGATATTCCGAGCAGCGATTAGTATCGTCCGCTGACGAAATACAATCAATGTTTGAAGAGAGCAAGTCACTGGGTTACGAAGGATTGGTGGTCAAGAGCCCGTCGTCGACGTACACTCCTGGTAGGAGGGGAAAGAACTGGGTGAAGCTCAAGAAGGAACTCGATACCCTCGATGTGGTTATTGTTGCCGCGGAATACGGGCACGGAAAGAGAGCAGGAGTGATATCAGATTACACCTTTGCAGTGAGAGATAGAGAGGCGCTCAAAGTTGTGGGAAAAGCTTACTCTGGATTGACGGATTCCGAAATAGCAGATATGACAACGTTGCTGAAGCAAATTACTATTGAAGACCACGGATATCGCAGATCGGTAAAGCCACAAGTCGTTTTAGAGGTCGCGTTCGATGCAGTTCAAAAGAGTAAAAGGCATGACAGCGGTTACGCCCTACGGTTTCCTAGAATAAAGAGGATCAGAACGGACAAGTCGATTTCCCAAATCGACACCTTGGACAAGGTTAGCAAGATCTACGAATCACAAACGGTAAAATTCTGAATACTTTAGAGCAACACAATATCTGCTACTGCCTGAATGAATCTCGGACCAACCTCTCTGACTCGCTTCCATTTTGTGACCTCGTATTTTCGTGGTAACTCCATTTCGTCAAGATGACTAGTGATCCATTTTTCGTCGTAAAACTCCTCTTCCGAAACGTGAACATAATAATGAACCACCGGGCCAGCTTGATCTTTGGCTGAAACCATCGCAGCCGAGAGGAATTCGGCTGATCTTTCGGGGAGAGGCATCAGGATTCGATCGAACGTTCCTTTGTGGCCAAGAGCAAAATCCTTCGCGTCGTCAAGTACCGGCCTTACAGTCCCTTTGATTCGCTTGTTCAGCTTCAATGACTCGATTGCCAATCTAATCGCTTCAGGGTTCTTATCCACGCTTTCGATTTCGCAGCTCTTTGTTTTTGCAATTACTAGTGAAAAAGTACCGATTCCAGCGAACATGTTGAAAATATGCTCGCCATCCGAGACCAAGGATCTTATTCGCAAGCGCTCGGTTGAGAGCCTGGGTGAAAAATATGCTGACCCGACATTCACCCTGAACAAGAGTCCGCTTTCCTTGTATATTGTTTCGTACTTTTCTTCGCCAGCGATAAAAGCAACATTTCGAGTTCGATACTCTCCCTGTACATTTGAATCCTGTTTTAGTACTGTTTGCACATTTTTCATTCTTTGGAGAATCTGTTCGCCGATCATTTTTTCCTTGGAAGAAAGTTCCGGTGGGATTTTGATTACTACGATATTACCAATGACGTCAAAGGAAGACGAGAGTGACGCAATTTCATTTTCGCTTAAGCGATCACGAAGTGCTTCCTTGAGCATTGGCAATGAAGAACTCGCCGCTTACTTGCTTGGCTTTTCTGTCTCGACCTGGGCAGAAATCTTTCCTACATAGTAGTACTTGCCCTCGTCCTTCTGCATTCTGTCCAGCTTGCTGTCGGGTTTGTTCACTCTTGGTCTTCCAGTTGTGATATCACGTCTGTATGTTATCCCGAGCTCTTTCAAGAACGTGTTCATTCCTTCAGATTTCCCGAGAGGTTTGCTGGCGTGACCTCTACGCCCTGGTTCACCAGAGAATATCATGAGCGAATCGGCAACGATGTCAACAAGTTGAATGTCGTGGTCGATTACGAGAGCGGTCTTGCCCATAGCTCTCACGAATCTCTGTATTGCCTTTGCGAGGACTATCCTGTCTTCGACATCGATAAACGCTGAGGGCTCGTCAAAACCATAGATTTGCGCGTCCTGAAGGAGAGTGGCAACTATTGCGACCTTCTGTAGCTCGCCACCGCTCAGATTTTTCAACTGTTTCTCGAATAGTTTGTTCAGATTCAGCGGTGTGATAAGTTGCGTTTGAATCAAACCAGTGTCGACACTCTTGTTTATCGATCGAAGATAGCTACCCACATCAGTTTCAGTATCGGCAGAAAGATATTGTGGCTTGTACGCAACTTTTGAGAGCGAGTCGATTTTGCCGGACGTAAGAGGCTCCAAGCCAGAAAGAACTTTGAGGAATGTCGTCTTTCCTAGAGCATTTGCACCGAGTATTCCTATGACTTGACCTATCTTGATCTCGGCGGGCTCGACATCCAGTTCAAAGTTTTCAAACTTCTTCGTGAAATGATCATAGCTGCATATCACGGGAGTCTCGCTTTCGTCCTCTATGGGCGAGTAGATATCGAATCTGACAGGCTGGTCTCGAAAGCGAACGTTTTCAACTTGAAGATAGCCCTCCAACAATTCGTTGATTCCTGTCCTCGCGGATTGGATCGAAGAGACGATCCCGTAAACTCCTGCCTCACCATAAAGTATGTGGATGTAATCACTGAGATAATCCAGAAACGACAAGTCGTGTTCGACCAAAATTACCGAAGCCTTCTTTGTTAGTTCGGAAATGGTCTTGGAAACATTCATTCGCTGAAAGACATCATTGTAACTCGAAGGCTCGTCGAACAGGTAGAGATCTGCATCCTTCAAGGTTGTCACGGCGACAGCCGCTCTCTGAAGCTCGCCACCGCTCAATTCAGAAACATTTCGGTCCAAGCACTCTTTTAGAAAGAGCGATTCAGAAATCTCGGAAATATCCCGCGAAGATCCAGCGGTTTTCTCCATTAGTCCTCGAACGGTGCCTGTCCAAACCTTGGGAATCATGTAGACTGCTTGAGGCTTTATCGACACTCGAAGCGACCCGTTCGCAATCGCTTCAAAATGGCTCCTTAGCTCTGTCCCCTGGAACTGATCAATAATTTGCTGCCAATCTGGAGGGGCGTCATAAAAACCAAGATTCGGTTTCAGCGAACCAGCGAGAATGTTGAGTGCTGTCGATTTACCTACTCCGTTGCGTCCTACCATCCCAACAACGGCATGCTTTTTGGGCATTGGGAGCTTGTAGAGTCGATAAGTGTTGATCCCGTATTGGTGAACCTTTTCTTTCCCTAGCTCCGAAGCAAGATTAAGTATCGTAATCGCTTCGAAAGGACATTTTTTCACACAGATGCCACACCCAGTGCAGAGTTCTTCGCTTATGACAGCAAGTGCTTCCTGCCCTAGTACAATGCAATCGCCACCTGTCTTGTTGACAGGACAAAACGAAATGCACTCCAAATTGCATTTCCTTGAATGACAACTATCTTTGTCCAAAACGGCTATTCTGTGCGACAATCACATCAACTAATCG
>DATLTL010000173.1:0-10401 GCA_035533635.1 Nitrososphaerales archaeon | reverse complement strand
GCTTCCAGCAGCTCCTTTTGAAGCTCTTCTACTTTGGCTCCAGATTTCTTGCTTGCGAAGTTTTGATCTGTCACGTCAGTTGATATTCCAGCGTTATGAATTGAAAGAAGTGGCTGTTGCTCCATTTGAGTCATAGCTGGGGTAATTGTCTGAGGTCTTTCCAAGAGATCTGAAATATCAGGAACCCGTGACCTTTCGTCTCCAAGCCTGGAAACCGGTTTGACCATTGGTGTTTTGTTAAGCATTTCAGCAATCAAGGGCTCTGCAACGCGCTTTGTATTCTCGATTCTCTTTTCGATAGCTTCCATTTTTTGGTTCACGAGCTGGAGCAATTGATTTCGAAGCGTTTCGAGATCTCCAATCTGAATGAAAGCGTCGATCTTTGATATCTTATCGTCTAGTGATTTCAGCTCGGTTTTGTATTTCGCTCCAAGAATTTCTCGCTCGTCCCTAGTAATTTCTTTCGCCACTTCAGCCTCGTAGAGGCGAGTTAGGGCAGCCGAAACAAGATCCTTTTCCAAAAGGAGTGTTCGCAAATCGCGCTTACTCTTCTCCACTTGATCCCTAGGAATCAAGGTAGTATTTTGGAATCTTTTGTTGCTGGCTGATCCCTCTTCAGGAGATTTTTCAGAGTCAACGACCGTTGTTTTCTTTCTCGACCCAAAATAAACAGCTAGTGAGCCGGCAGCAACTCCTGCCGCTGCGCTTCCGACCGATATTGCAACTTCGACCGAGGACAAGAACTCTACTCCATTTGACGTGTACTATCTAGCCACGATAGCGCGTCATCCAAGAGTAGGATCGTAATTTCGTTGTTGATCCGAATCCGCAGTAGGAACATCTCTTGTACCGAAGGTGGTATGAATGGTGTCCACATCGTCTGCATCTCATATGGGTCTTCTTGCGACCCATCTTTCCCATTGATGAAGTTCCTCTCATAATTCAATTCACTTTAGTTTCATTGTTCGTTCTAGTTCTTTGGGGGTGGGGAGATTATTACCACGTTGTCTCCCCTCACGACAATCATGCCAAGCGACGTTGTCTTCCCATCGTCAGCAACTTCCTCGGATGATTCGAGCACCAGGTTCATGTGCTGATCAAATCCCTGCAAATTTCCCCTGATAACTTTCCCGCCTTTCAGCTTGATCAGGACAATTTTACCGAGGCTCTCGTCCAGTACCTTTACTGCCATATCTTGGGACATTGTCTCAGTCTCGTTGGGCTTTCTGCCTATCTAGCTCTTTCCATTAAGTCTTATTAAGCGTTGTTTGATGCTGAAAAGATTCCTGATAAAAAGCTGACCTAATTGAGAGTTTACAACCTTTCGAAGACGGCTCGTGACGAACTTATTGAGAGTCTAGGCAAAATCACCAGCGGACATCCAATCAAATCTCATGACTTGAAGATCGCAGAATCGGACGACCCCAACTATTCGATTGTCTTCGATGAGGAAGAGAAACTCTACCTTGGTAAGAAGAAGGACCCACCGGCTTATTTTCCGCTATTGAAGGACGAATATTTGATCACAGATCGCCCTGTGATTACGGTTGACAGCGGTGCGATTAAATTTGTGTGCAACGGCGCGAACATTATGCGTCCAGGGATTGTCAAAATCGAGGGAGATTTTCAAGCTCAAGACATTGTGGTAATCAAGGAACAGAAGTATGGGAAACCCATCGCGGTTGGGAGGGTCACCCTGTCCAAACCAGAGATGGAATCGGCAACAAAAGGTGCAGTCATAACAAACCTGCACTACGTTGGGGATAAATTCTGGGACATGTTGAAGGAATTGAAGCCTTAAGCATTAAAAACGGTTTTTAATGAGGCAACTCAAGGCTATGATTGGGAAGGTTTAGTCCTCTTGAGTTCTAGCGTCGCTGGCGGCCAGAAAGTAGAGGCGGTTCCGCAAATACTCCTAAAGGCCTTTCCCCTGAAAGATTCAAGCGAGATCGCCCAGATCAAAGAAGATGTCAAAAATAGGACGATCGTCATCTTGAAGATCACGCCGCTTGCTCAGAAAAGCGTCGAGGAGCTAAAATCTACCATTGAACAGTTGACTGACTTTACGCTTTCGTTTGGAGGAGACATTGCTCGCTTGGGAGAGGAACGGATCGTCATAGCTCCGCCCGGTGTTAAAATCTGGCGCGGCGAAAAATCTAGCGAAGCTTAGTGGATCTTTATCGCTTCTTCGACCTGCGGATGATATACCGGAAGCTTGAACATTCTCGAAAGATTGTACGCAAGACTTTCGCATTTTCTTTTCTCTCCGTGATTCACGAAAATTTGTTGCAATTTCGGTCTGACCTTTTGTATGTAGCGTACAATCTGGTTGTAATCACTGTGCCCTGATAGTCCCTCGATCCTGTTGACCTGGCAGTTGACGTCGATCACTCTGATCTTGCCGCCTTCACCGAGCAGGCTTACCTGATGCGATCCGTCGAGTACTCTCCTACCCATTGTTCCCTGAACTTGGTAGGAAACGAACATCACTCTGTTTTTTTCAGAGCTTGCCAGTTGTGAAAAGTACTCAATGACTGGGCCGCCCTCGAGCATTCCTGAAGTTGCCATGATGATCGCGCCACCTTCTCTCAGAGCTTCCTCTCTGTTGCTTGGATGTTCGATTACCGTAAAATATTCGGAACTAAAGGGGTTAGCATCTTCTTCAAGTATCTTGTACTTTAACTCGCGAGACAAGTATTCGGGGTATGCAATGTGAATAGCAGTTGCCTCGGAGATCATCCCTTCAATGAAGACAGGTGCCTCGGTTAGCTTCTTCTCCCGCATGTAATGGTCGATGAGGAGTATTATTTCCTGGGCCCTACCTACCGCGGGAACTGGAATCAGAACCTTGCCACCCTGTTTTAGGGTGTCATTCGCGAGGTTTGTGAACAAAGTTTCTACCTCCTCTCTAGACGGCATGATGTCTTCCTTTGTGCCGTAGGTGGATTCGGTGATGAGAGTCTCGACCCTGGGATAGTTCCAGAATGCAGATTCCAGCAACAAAGTCTTGCCGTACTTGTAATCTCCAGTGTACACTATGTTGTGCGCACCTTCTCCAATATGCAGGTGGACTGTCGCCGAGCCTAGAATATGCCCCGCGTTATTGAAAACAAGTTTCACGTCTGGCGCCACATCGGTGACTAGCCCGTATGGTACAGTAATTGTATGTTTGATTAGTTCTCTGATGTCTCTGTGATCATAGACCAGCCTCCCGCCCTCGAGTTGACCTATCTTCACCATGTCGCCCTGGAGCAGTGTCATGAGCGGCAACGTAGGTTCGGTGCAATATACTGGGCCTTCGTAACCGTATTTGAATAGCGCTGGGAGGAAACCGGTATGATCCAAGTGCGCGTGGCTGATGATTACGGCGTCAAGCTCGTCGAGCTCAATGTCCGCCCAATCCAGTCTTGGAAATGCGTCCCAGGCGTTTCTTGATCCAGGATGGATTCCGCAATCCAGCAACAACTTGCTTTCAGAAGTGTTGACGATAATCGATGAACGCCCAACTTCTTCGAACGCGCCGAGGGTCATGATGCCGACCTCAGATTCCTGGCTGAGACGCGGTCGGAAAATATTCTCCCCGACGTCTCTGAAGAACTTGGCCCTTTCGTTTACGCTTTGGCTCAGGACGTAGTTTACATTTTGGATACTTTGGCACGGAATGTGAGGAAGTTTTCGTACACGAATCTTCCAACCGGTTTTGTCTGTAATTTCTATCGGGTTGAAACCCTTTTCCACCGATAGCTGCAATGGCTTTCTTGCCTCGAGAATTGCTTCACCAATTGCCCCGTCAAAGAAAATCTTCTCCACTCCAGCCTCGGCCGGAACACTCGCCATGATGATATCTTGAGCTTCCTGCTCCTCCTTTCTGATCGATTTGTCCGTGCGGACGACAACGCGCCGCTTTACAAGGTTCACGACGTCAGAGACGATGTAGCTGTTTTGTTGGAGAAATTTAGGATTCTTCGAATAAATGGCGATCCTTGGCCCTTCATACTCAACCCTAGTAATCTCAGCGTCAGCTGGAATATGATTGAGTATTATGCTTGTTACGCTTTGTGCGCTTTGACGTTCGGTCAACCTAAACTTCTACTACCGGTAATCGCCATCAGTTGTTGGGCTTTTTCTTCACGAGAGAGCTCGCGATAACCGCTCTCTTTTGTAATTATTGCCACATCGAACCCATCTCCCGTACCCGCATTCCTCTTTATTGCGGCAGTGACTGCTTGAATTGCAATTGAAACAACTTGCTTGACTGTCATTCCCTTCTTGTACTGGTCCTCGATGATGCCCAGCGCCACTGGTGAACCGCTGCCCGTTGAAACCGCATCCTCCTTGGTGATCGCTCCGAAGAAATCAACGCTATAGATTACGTAACCGTCCGTACTATCCCAACCGCCGATCAAAAAGTCTGCGATCAGTGGATAGAATCTGTTCGCAAACATAATATTTGCCGAGATACGTCCGAGTGATCTTACTGGAATTGGTTTTTGGTTTTCGAGTCTGTAAAGATTCGCGTAATACTTTAGCGTGTCAATCATGTTTTGTGCTTCAGCGACAGTGCCGGCGATCGTGACTCCGACGTGACTATCAAGTCGGTGTACCTTCTTCCCCTGCCTGTGAGCTATGTAGAGGTAGCCTGCGGTAACACGCATATCAGTGCAAAGCACTACGCCGTCGGTGCAAGTCATTGCAACCGTTGTAGTACCGTGATACTTTAGAGCGTCTGCCTCTTTTCTTCTATCGGTCTGTCCGTTTTGTCCGTTTCTAGCATTATTTGGTGGAAATACATTTTGTGACAAGTTATCAACTCGTTCGACTTTCAGAATACATGCAATCGGTGAATACTTGCCTAGAGAAAGCTACACTCGGCAGAGTAGTCAGAAAGCCGACGAATCCATTCTAGGAGTCATGTCCTTTAAATAACTTTCCGAGCGTGGTTCTTTTGCATACTGTTTCGTTGTGATTGAATTTGCCCGCACATGTCATGGAGCTTCCAAGGAGAGTAGTCGCCGGTGACGCGATAACAAAACAGGTCGGAGAATTACTCAGTGAGCTTGAACTCGGTAAAGAAACTCTCGTGCTTTCCGGTCCACACGTGAAAGAACTCGTCGTCAAAGAACTAGATGATTCACTGCAAAAGAGCGGATACAGGACGAAGTGGGAAATCATAGGGCCAGCCACTTTTCTAGAGGTCGAACGCGTTTCCCGTCTTGTTCAGAATCTCGGAGCGAATTTCCTGATCGGAGTCGGCGGAGGTAAATCCATCGACATCGCCAAGCTCGCGTCGTTCAACTCAAAGATTCCATTTGTCAGCATACCCACAAGCGCGTCGCACGACGGGATCTCCAGCCCATTTGCTTCTGTGAAAGGCTCAGACAGACCTTACTCCATAGTCGCAAAACCCCCGATCGCAATTATTGCAGATCTTGAAGTCATAGCCAGGGCACCGTTCAAACTGATGATAAGCGGTTGTGGAGATCTCGTTTCGAAGTTGACTGCAGTCAGAGATTGGGAACTTTCGCACATAAAGACCGGCGAGTACTACGGACGCTATTCCGGCAGTCTGGCTTTGCTTTCTGCGAATTTGATAATCGAAGACGCAAATCTGATCTCTTCAAAGAACAAGGAAAGCGTTAGGGTCGTAGTCGAGGCCCTGATTAGCTCTGGTGTAGCGGCTGGAATAGCAGGGAGCAGCAGGCCCTGCAGCGGCTCTGAACATCTCTTCAGTCATGCGATGGACATCGTGGCGCCGGGAAAGGGATTGCATGGAGAAAAGTGCGGCATTGGTACGATTATGATGGCAAAACTCCACGGAATGGACTATGAAGCGATCCGCCACTCACTCAAAGTGATTGGACTACCGACGAAAGCGTCTGAGATTGGAGCGACGTCCGATGATGTTGTGAAATCGCTCGTTCTTGCAAGGGAAATTAGGAAAGAACGATACACAATATTAGAAGAAGCGAAGCTGACTGCTGATACAGCCCGCGACCTTGCCAAAGAAACCAGCGTTATTGGCTAACTCGATTTGGCTTCAGGAGCAGGAGTTGCTTCGGCCTTTGACTCTTCTTTCTTTTCTTCTCCCTGCTTTTTCGCTTCAGCTTCCTTCTTTGCAGGATTCTCGTATTCTTCTACGAACGAAACTTTGTCAAGAGGTTTGATAAACTTGAAAAGATCTGTGCTGATTCCTCTCTTTATGATTTGAAGGCCATCAAGCAAGAAATAATCGTTTGGAATAATTACCTTTACTTCCGATTCGCCAACAGCTTCAAATTTCACTTTCTCTTTTTCAATTGGAAGTCGTCTTCGAATTAGAGCCTCAACTTGTTGGCTGCGCTCGTCAAGTTTTTGCTTGATTTCGAGATTGTATTGAAGAGTCTTGCCGGCATACTTGTGATTGAAATCGATCAAGACGCGGCCAGATTCGATCGACCTAACTATCCCGACGCGATTGTCAACTTCAATTTCAGCCCCGATTTCTAACTCCGCGGCCTTTTCGCCAAACTTCTTTATCGGTATCCTAGAAACTCTGTTCGGGTCCCGGACACCAAACGCTTTTTCAGGAGTGAGCTCAACGTCTATTGTCTGGTTGGCATCTGCTTTCCGCAGTGCTTCGTCAAGCCCTTTTAGTACCCATCCCTCGCCAACGGCGATCAACCTCGGTTCGTAAGTCCTGGTAGGATCGGCGTTTCCAGCCTTTTCTGCATCTTCCTTTCGAGTTGTGTCTATAATCAGTCCAGTATCCTTGACTTTGGCAGTATAATCAGCCAGAATCAGAGCTCCGTTTTCTAGCGTCATTGTAAAGACTACTCTTTCCGGAATCTGTTAAAATACTTACCCTTAGCTCAGCGCCTTGAGATTTTCCCAAGCAACCGAAAGCGCCTTGCTGGAATCGCATTCATAACCCAAGTATCGTAATCCCTGAGAAATTGCATCCAGCGTGGTGCTCACAAGCGTCTGATCGATCATTCCCATGGAGCCGACACGAAACATGCTCCCCTTCAGCTTGCCGAACCCTCCGGCGACTAGAACTCCGAACTTCTTGTCCAAGAGTGACCTAAGATCCTCATCTTTGATCCCAGGTGGATATTTGATGCCTATGACTGTGCGTGATCGTAACTCACTAGTCGCAAATGCCTTTAGCCCCAAAGATTCGAATCCGCTGTAGAATGCATTTGCACAGATTTCGTGTCTCTTGATTCGTTTCTCGATGCCTTCTTCCAAAACCATTTTCAACGCTTCGTCGATCGCAAAGAAGAGTGGGACTGCCGGCGTAGCTGGAGTTTCCGAGTGCTCCGCGAACTTGAAGTATTTTGGAATGTCAAAGTATTGGTTTCTCGGCTTGAAAGTAGACATGGCTTTCTTTGCTTCCTGACTGAACGATAGAATTACAACGCCAGGTGGCGCAGCGAGGCATTTCTGGCTACCAGCGATGCAGATATCAATTCCAAGCTTCTGGACTGGAATGTCTTCCCCTCCGAGGACACTGATCGCATCCAAGACGAACAAGGCGCCGTACTTACTCGCGAGCTCCTTCAGTTCCTTTAGCTTGCGCCATGTGACGCCTGTTGAAGTTTCGTTGAAAACTACGCAAAGAGCTTTGACCTTTCCGCCGGTCTGGAAGGCTCTCTCGATGTCCTCTAGCCGCGGCACTGATCCTAGATCCCCATCAGGTGCAATCGCATTGGCACCGGTGTATCTCACCGATTCCCCTAGCCTTCCCGAGAACTCCCCGTAGTTCGGCACGATAGCAGTATCGCCGGGCTGCATGATTGACCCAACAGCTGCATCAACTCCAGCCGTGCCAGACCCTGAAATGACAACGATTTCGTCATTTGTCTGGAAGACTTTTTGCGCATTTCCCTGAATCCTCTTGTATAATTCGTGAAAGTCTGAGCTACGATGGTTTATCATCGGGGTCGTCATTGCTTGCATAACGCGATCAGGCACGTTCGTCGGCCCAGGAATCATTACTAGCTTTCTCAAGTCGAATAGATCACGATGTCAAAAAAACGGAAAATTCCAATCCATCTAAACTTTTGCTTGGGACAAAAGCCGTCGCACAGTTTCTGCTACAGTTTCCACGTTCTCGATCGGGAAGGATGACTCCGCAGTGACTATCACTAGTCCAGCTTCGACTGGAATCATGATTATCTTTACAGCATCATGACTTACAACAGAATACTGGACGTGTCCAAAATATATTGACCAAGAGGCCATAGCACCCTTGAAAAATGTGAGATCCCGCACCAGTTGAGTTTCTCCGGGATGACTGTCTTTTGGATCTCGTAGTTCGCTCATGACCATTCCCTGTCTGTTATCCATGAATCCAAAATACCGGATTCGATCATCCAGACTAAAAATGTCATCCTTGAGATGTACACACAGAGACAGGTTCATTCGCTTCTACGTTGTCGAGAGCTATGAGATAACCGTTTGCATTATTCAAGCCCCTCAAACCGGCCCTTTCGAATTATCGGGTCGATCAGGTTGGCGACTGACTTTGGAACAAGTTCCTTCCAGTTTTCTCCTTCAACAATCCTCCTCCTTACTTCGGTAGCCGATAATTGTGGCCTGTCAAAGAGAGGCGCTTCGACTGTCGGCACTCCTCTTTCTTTGAACAATTGGAGAGTAAGCCTGTCGTTGGAGAAAACAACATCGTAATCTGGAACGGCTTGGTCGATGTACGCTGTCCATACAGCGTGCCCTGTAGCGTCAGGTATTGGGATTATCAGGTACCTCGAAGGATCTATTTTTTCCTCGTTCAAAGTGTTCCTGATCATTATAATTCGCTCTCCAGCAGTGAACGGATTTCTGATTTCATAGCTTTTCTGCGAGCTTCCAACGATGATATACAGGTGGCGCACTTCTTTCAGCGCAAATCTTACCGTGGCCAAGTGTCCTAAATGGAATGGTTGGAACCTTCCTATGAAGAGACCTGTCTTCTTCAATGGATATTTTCGCCTGCCAAGCTATTCTTGTCCCGATGCAAACAATAGAGCTTGATTCGACTGTATTAAAAGTGTCATGCAGAAACTTTGGATGTTGAGATAGTTGGACATTATTGAGATAGATGGATCGATGGGCGAGGGCGGCGGGCAGATTATAAGGACGGCCGTCACTCTTGCATCGATTTTTAACAAACCGATCAGAATTACGAACATCCGCGCAAAGAGGAAGCAACCAGGTTTGCGCCCGCAACACTTGCAATCCGTTCTTACATCAGCAAAGCTTTGCGGTGCGAAACTTGATGGTGCAACGGTCGGCTCCACCCAGATCGAGTACAAACCGTCTAAACTATTGAAATCATTCAAAGAACCGATCGACACCGGGACTGCAGGTAGCGTTTCGCTAATTGCGCAGACCATCATTCCAATTTCACTCTTCGGCGGAATAAACCTCGACGCAATAATGGTCGGCGGCACAGAGGTTCCCAACAGCCCTACCGTCGATTACCTGGACAGGATCGTTCTTCCGATCTACAAAAGGTTAGGCGCGAAGATAGAATTCAAGGTTACCCAAAGAGGATATTATCCAAAAGGCGGAGGAATCCTGAAGCTAAACTGTTCACGTCAATCAGAGAGCAAGCCGTTGTCACTGGACAAAGTAGTCAGCAATCGCTCTGCTGCTTCCATCTTCAGCTGCTCGAGATCTCTTCCAAAGCACGTAAGCCTTAGACAAGTAGAATCCGCAAAGGCAATGCTGGCTCGCGGTGGAGTTGAAACGATCGGAACTAACCTGGACAATGAGGGAAGATCTTTGTCTCCTGGCTCATCCATCTTAATCTATGACGTTTCAGATTCCAGATTTGTAGGAGCTTCAGGTCTCGGAGAAAGAGGAAAGCCCAGTGAACGCGTAGGAGAAGAGGCGGCCAAGGATTTTCTGAAAGAGATAGCTGTTTCACCGAATGTTGACTCTCATCTCGCAGACATGCTTGTGACACTGCTCGCTTGTGTGAAGGGGAACAACAGTTTCACGACATCATTCATAACAGATCATTTCACAACGAACATGGAAGTTGCAAAGAAAATTTCTGGGTGTGATGTTGAGTATCACAAAGAGGGATCGTTCTACAAGGTCAATATCGGCGGTTCATCCGAAAAGCCTAATTAGGTAACGAGGAAAATAAGGGAATTCAGTTGTTTGTTTAATGGCGTTCAACGAAGCTTACATTCCAGGAGCTACAGTTGTCGGTGTAGCTTACAAAGGTGGCCTGATCCTCGGCGCGGAGAGGAGAGTTACTCTTGGCGGTTTCATCGTCAGCAAGACTGCGAAAAAGACTTTCAGAGTGACAGATTCAATTGGCGCAGCGTGCGCGGGAATGATTGGCGACATGCAAGTGCTGATCAAGCAACTTCAATCCTACGTAAAGATTCGAGAGCTCGAGCTTAGGAGACC
>DATLTL010000172.1:0-2662 GCA_035533635.1 Nitrososphaerales archaeon | reverse complement strand
AAATACTTCTGACCAGCCCGGCTTTTCCAAGAATTTGGAAACTCTTTCATCCTCGTCTGTAAGGACGACCCCGTATTCGAGCGGGTTCGGAACTTTTGCCAGACCGATCGTGACTAGCGCTCCCTTCTTTTTGTGAACCTTAATCAGCTCAGACAGATCAAAATCGGTCATTACGTCGCCAGAAATGACCAGGAATGCACCATTCAGTTTCTCTTGAATCGCCTTGACAGAACCAGCAGTACCAAGAGGTTTGTCTTCAAACGAGTAGTTGATGTTGACTCCTATGTCTCTCTGGTTGGCAAACGCAGTTGTGATTTGATCGGACAGATAGTGAAGAGTAACGTAAGATTCCTTAATGCCATGTCTCTTTAGCAGTCTCAAGACATGCCAGAGAATCGGACGATTTACGACAGGGACAAGTGGTTTGGGTCTAGTAGATGTAAGGGGTCGCAATCTGGAGCCTTCCCCGCCTGCCATAACTACCGCCTGCAAGATTCCACCCGATCGGTCAATGAGCTAAGGTCTGTCATATGAACCTTAGGCGAATTGGCCCAAATAGTTCAGGCGTGTTTTTGAGTTCGTTTTTTAGTGGGTCTACTAAAGGCGTTTGTAATGCGGCGAGATCCTTCGAGGTCAATCTTAAACAGGACTTCGATTTATTGCATGCGAGGCAAGATTGATTGAAGGCACTGGCGTTTGCACTCGCATTCCATAACCATCAACCGGTCGGAAACGGCGACTCGATCATCGAAAGAATCTATAGGAGATCATACCTTCCGTTCTTGAGAACGCTCGCGTCGCATCCTGAAATCAACGCGAACCTTCACTACACTGGATTTCTTCTTGATTGGCTCGAAAGAAATCATCCAGAATTCGTAGCGTTGCTTCAAAGACTCGTAAAGAATGGACAGGTCGAAATGCTGGGAGGCGCATACTATGAGCCAGTGCTTTCAGTAATTCCAGATTCTGATGCTCTTGGACAAATTGAGCTACTATCTAGAAAGATCGATTCTCTATTTGGAGTTCGACCAAGTGGAATTTGGATTGCGGAAAGAGCGTGGGAACCCCAACTCCCTGAACTACTTTCCAAAGCTCGAGTCGATTTCACAATGCTCGACGACACTATCTTTGAGAGCGCCGGCGTGGTAGATTCTTCTTGCTTTACTCCATATTCTGTTGAAAGTCGCGGCCATTCCGTCGAGATTTTTCCAATGCAGAGGAAACTGCGATACTGGATGCCATTCAAATCTATCGCTACGACGATTTCATTTTTGAGGCGAGCACATGGTGAAGGTAGAGAGATAGCGCTATTTGCTGATGATGGCGAAAAGTTTGGGGCGTGGCCGACAACCTATGACCGAGTGTTTAGAGATGGCTGGCTAGACGGATTCTTCAAAGCTGTAGCCAGAGAACAAGACAATGGAACTCTTGCGACTGTCAAACTCTCAGAATACCTCAAAGAGAACCATCCGTGTAAGCAAACTTACCTGCCTTCCGCTGCATATCCTGAGATGATGGAATGGTCGCTCGCGTTTAACCACCCGAAAGTCGTCGAAAATCAGGGATTCTGGCGGTTGTTTCTATCAAAGTATCCAGAAAGCGCACGGATCTATTCGAAAATGCTCTGGACATCCAAACTTGTCCACTCAGTCCGAAGCACTCCAGCGCTGATTGAACTCTGGAAAGGCCAGTGTAATGACGCCTACTGGCACGGCATATTCGGGGGATTGTATGCGGCGATCTTGCGCAAGACTACTTTTGAGCACCTCATAAGAGCGCAGGTAATTTCAGAGAAGCTTAGACATCAAGGGGACTGGATTTCTTGCGACAAACTACTGCGATATACGATCGTCAACACTCGGAACCTGTGCATTTCGATATCACCGACGCTTGGCGGTTCTATCACTGAGCTGGATTTCAAGCCCAAGTATGTGAACATGTTTGACACGCTATCACGCCGGCCGGAAAGATACCACAAGCAATTGAAACTGCAAAAAGCTACTTCGGGCAGAAAGACTGTAAGATCCATCCACGAAACACCACGCGCCACGGAAATGGGCCTCGAAAATTTCCTTTCGTACGACAGGTACGATAAGACTTCATTTGTAGATTTTCTAGTCGATGCCGAGACTGATCAAGAATCATTCGCGCGTCAGAATTTCAAAGAAGTCGCCCCATTTGCGGGACAAGTGTACAAGTGCCGGATTTTCAAACAATCAAATTCAGTGAAAGCTCATCTTGAACGAATTGTACCATTAGTTTCGACTAAAATTTCTTTGGACAAGGAATACAAAATACTCTCGGATTCGGAGCAAGTATCAGTAAAATATTCGATCACGGCATCAAACAATCTTTCATGTAAATTTGTTCCTGAGCTCAATTTGGGGTGCCTAGCGGATTCACAATTTGCTCAAAACTACGGTCGAACCCATTCTACTTCGGATGGCCGTGAGGAGATACTGTATCCGGGAATCGGAATTAGGGCAATTGTCCGCGCCCCTGAGAGTAGCAAGATTGCGATGATCCCAATTTGGACTGTCTCCCAATCCGAGAAAGGGTTTGAGAAGAATCTTCAAGGGATCTCAATACTTCCATTTTATGAGCTCGAACTCAGGAGGAACGAAAAGTTTCAAGCTGAACTTCACTTTGAGACGAAAACCCG
>DATLTL010000171.1:0-28218 GCA_035533635.1 Nitrososphaerales archaeon | reverse complement strand
TCTGCTGAAGCTCGCGTGCCTGTGAAAAACGTTTGCAAGAGCCATTCTTGCGTTGCTTGTTGCTATGAGACAGAGATGCTCTTGACAGAAGAGGATGTCAAACGTATCGTTGGAATGGGTTTCAAAGAGAATTTTTTCGCGACTGGATCTGATGGTTTCAAAGTGCTCAAGAACAGTAAAGAAGGAAGGTGCGTCTTTCACGATGGAAAGCAATGCACGATATACGAGAATCGACCAGCAGGGTGCAAGCTCTATCCAATCATTTTCGACGAAGGCCTGAACGTTCCAGTGAGGGATGAGCTGTGCCCATACAGGGACGAATTTGGCCTTTCATCAAAAGCAAAACGGGAATTATCCGAAGTTTACACTGAATTAATTAGTGAACAACGAGCAAGAATTCAGAAAGCCAAGAACTAGAAAAATCGAGCAGGTTTCTACGGGGTCGCGGCCGCAATCACTTTTTTCACGGGCGGAGGCGTTCTTGCAATCGTTCTGATGAGCATGACAACTATAACCATCAGTATGATGGCATTCGCGAGGTGCACAATTAAGGCGACACTGGAGTTAAGTGATACAAAGCCTAAGATTCCCTGAATGATAAAATCGACCACTGCAATGATGGAATATCTGAATGGTTTCGACTTTGTACCAAACTGCTTTACAACTAGATATACCAAGGCCAATAGCGCAACAAACGAAAGAACGCCCAAAGCAAGATGTGAAATCACTGGTAGGTTGAGGAAGACCGTCGCAGCTCCTAGTGCTATCTGAATCAATAGCATTGTAGCTACTACCATTGAGAGAGAACGAATTGGTGTCATTGTAAAACTCCGATTTTGGCTTGTGTTGATTCTTCCTGCAAATAAGTCCTTCTGAAATGGATTGAGGGCCGATTATTCGATGATTGAAGCTGTGAGATTATTGAGATATCGAAACAGATCTTCTTTCCGGTATGTGATGTTGTACACGCATCCAATTCCTGTACAGCAAGAGGAAACCGACCGTAAAGAGAACTACAAAGATTGTTTCTACTATGAGGTGAATCACAGTGAATGGCACGCTGGGAAGATAGGCCAATGAGATTAGCGTTGTAATGCTCCTGTCACCGAAGAAGAGGACGCTTCCCACGCTGAAAAAGATGAATGATTGAACCATGATTCCGCCGCGGAAGAACCTCAAGAGCAAGATGCAACTTGCTATGAGACCTACACTTGCTGCGAGTTCCACAACTTCCGAAAACAGATCTAGAGTAATCAAGTATTATTGCACTTGACCTCTTTCAAAGTGGTTTTTGGCGAAGCGTTGCGACTTCCACAACTGTTGTGCTGGATCTTGCAATCTTCATCGCGTCAGAAACAGTAGCTTTCTTTGACAATTGCAGCCCAAATTCATTGCTGATCTCGAATAGTATGTCACTCTCGATCTTCTTTGATGATCGCTTTCCAAGCATTTTTTCGACACATCTGAAGAAAGTGTCAGGATGGTTGACTACTTTATACGGTTGATGTCCAGTTTCACTTTGAAAGGACCAAAGAATCGACTCGCTGATTCCGCGGCCATAGATTTGGAGCACGCTGTAAAAACATTGGAAGAATCTAACGTCGAGCGGATCAGAGTCAGGTATTCGTTCGGAAATTTCAACTCTGATCCATTCTGCCCTAGACAAAAGTATCTGTTTGTTCCTCATAAGATACTCCACTTGTGTCCTGCTGTTCACTTTTCCGACTTCCCGCTGGACTTTTCGAAGCTCGTCAAGCGTTTGAACTAGATCAATGACGAGTTTTCCAGCAGAATTCGCTCCGTCGCGTTTGATTCCTCTTTCCACCAACTTTGGTCAGCTTTAACTTAGACTGTACCTGAAATGGGCTCAAGAAAAAGTTTCCGGATTTCAAGAGCTAGATATGAAGATTCCTTAGCGGTGGCACTCGCAAGAACATCGACCAATCTCGTCATGACAATCTTCGTGTTTACCCCATTTGCAATCTAGCGTTTTGTAATGTTCGAGTTCTGCCTTTTTCCTTTCCAAGTTGTGGCAAGAACATCTGCAGTTGGTCGAAAAAGTGCAAGCTGGATGATCACCGATAGTGCAGCTGGTAGATTTGTACGATTTGACCAATGTTAGCGTCAGATGAAAATCATCTAAAACCGATAGATTACGGTTTCCCTAGGCCAGTTCTCTATATTCTTGTATTGATTCAAAATAGGAAAAATAAATCATTCAGTTATTGCGCAAAAATCAAGCGAATCATGAAATGGCACTAATCGAGGGGGAGATGGAAGAACTCATCGCTGCTTCTGTCGACAAATACTTGGACAGCATTGGTGGAGGTTTCAGATCCATATTCTACTGGTCATTGGAAAACCGCGCTGGCATCAAGAGAATCGAGATCGCCGATAGACCTGTGGAATTCGTGGAATATCTAGACAAAATGTTTCCTTCGGGTGCTTTCATGATAAGAGAGGAAATAATCGAAATGATAAGCACCGATTTGCAGATCCCGAGGATCAACGGCGACCTAGCTGAAATGATAAAATTTGCGGCAAGAAGCCGCTAGATTGCGAAGATTATTCACAAAACACAGTCTCTGGTTTGGGTTTGCGGAAACCGGAAGCGTAAATACGAACTGAAATAAGTTTCAGATACAATGCGAGTTCTAAACTGCGACTTTCCTGATGATCTATACTACGACGTCGGGAATGACGTCTGGTTCGTGCCCGAGGGAAAGGGTGGTAAGATGGGTATCACAACCGTACTTTCGTTTCTTGCGGGGAAGATACTAAAGGCAAAGCTGAAGGCGGATCTGAAAGAAGTTGAAGCTGGAAGGAGCCTTTGCACTATAGAGTCAACGATGTATTTTGGGGCGGTACGCTCTCCGGTTGAAGGAAAAATATCCAAAACGAACACGATGCTACAGGAAGATCCTACTCCACTTAACAGCTCAAGGTATGACAAGGGTTGGATCGCCGAGTACGAATCTTTTGATAAGAATTCACTCTCCAGATTGTACTTCGGCGAAAAGGCGAAGGATCATCTCGAAGCCAGAATAAACGAGCTGAAAGTGAAATGCTTCAAGCTCTTACCAGATGATCAATTCTATTCAATAGGGACCGAATGTTCAACGACCCTCGCGAACATGGATGAACTGCTGGCAAAGCGGCCAGTCGGAAACGTCGTTCACCTTGTAACTGACGATCAAACGGCAGATATTGAATTGGTCAGATGGGCAATGCGGACAAAGAACGAGCTTGTGGAAGCTAGAAAGGAAGAAAATCTTTTCCACTTTATCATAAGAAAATCAAACTAGGAAAAAAAAGAAAAGTAGGCCAGCAACTAACTGGCATTCGCGACTACTTTTCGATTGGGGATCGGACGATGTTGCCCCACTCTGTCCATGAACCGTCATAATTCCTCACGTCGGGGTATCCCAGAAGATACTTCAGGACAAACCAAGAGTGAGACGATCTCTCTCCAATCCTACAGTAAGCGATGATTTCTTTGTCGGGGGTGATTCCCTTCGGTTTGTAGAGGTTTTCGAGTTCTTCAACTGACTTGAAGGTTCCATCCTCTTTGACTGCCTGACCCCAAGGAATATTTTGGGCGCCAGGGATGTGTCCGCCTCTCTGTGCATGCTCAGTCGGGTATTCGGGCGGCGCCAATACTTCTCCTGAGAATTCCTTCGGACCTCTGACATCAACGAGGCCCACGTTCTTCTTTCCGAGTGCGTCCTTGACATCGTTTAGGTAGACGCGAAGCTTGTCATCAACCTTCGATACCTTGTAGGACGTTGCGGAAAAAGATGGAACATCTTTGGTCAGAGGCTTGTCTTCCTCGATCCATTTCTTTCGGCCGCCATTCATAACGCGAATATCTTTGACGCCATAGTATTTGAAAACCCAGAATGCGAACGCCGCAAACCAGTTGTTGAAGTCTCCGTAGAGGACAAGCGTCGTGTTATCTGAGATGCCGTTTCTGCTAAACAAAGCTTCGAGCTGTTGTTGAGTGAGAACGTCTCTCTTTACCTGTTCGTTGATGTCCTTCTTCCAATCAAATAGAATTGCATTTGGAACGTGTCCCTGATTGTAATTTGAAACGGGATCATAGTCTACTTCCGCGATTCTCACGTTATTGTCCTTCTGATGCTGAACGACCCAGTTTGTGTCTACTAGGACCTCTGGGTGCGCATAACTCTTAGTGCTCATAGGTTATCAAAAATGCAATCTGCAGGTTATGCTATATTAGGCTGAAGAAGCATGCAAATTGTGCCAATACACCGCTCTTATGGGTATGAGTTCGACGAAAACTGCCTCGTTAATATCAGTCGGAAAATACGGCCCTTTGCTGTACTGCGTGTATTTCTTCAGTAGAGAACGGGCAAATTTCTGCTTTCTTGGCAATTCTTTGCCAAGACCGAGAATTCTTGTCTTGCAATAGATTATGAGATACGAAAGCTGACTCCAATCCTCAGAAAAACAATCTGCCAAAAGCGTCACCCTAGGATTGTTTGCGATGTTCTTCAGTCTCTTTAGATCGTGGCTCTTCTTCGTCTTATTGTCTACGACGAAAAAGATCTCATGTGCAGTGTTCGCAAAAACTATCGGGACGATGTGAGCTCTTCCCTTTTGATCTACAGTGCCGAGTCTAGCGACTCTGGCTCGTGCCAAATGACCGATTTGTTTCCTTGAGAGCTTCAATGCTTGAAGGCTCTTTCATGCGTAATTAGCATGGGGATTGAGTACTTGTTTGATGCTTCGATGACTTTCTTGTCGCTAATTGAACCGCCGGGTTGTATGATGCCCTGGATTCCTGCCTCGCCGAGCATTTCTATGCTGTCCGGGAATGGAAAGAATCCGTCGGACGCGCAGTAAGCGCCTTTTGCCCGCTTACCAGCGTTCTCGAGGGCAATCTTTGTCGCGCCGTTTCGCTTTCTGAAAGTCCCGACTCCGAGAGTCCATAATTTTGTTAGCTCACCGGATGCCGAGACTTCGCCGTTTCCAATCACAATTGCGTTCGATTCCACGCGCCTTACGATTTCCCACAGCCCAAGCAAAATTGCGCTATCTTTCGAGGAAGGTTTGGATATAGTTCCGATCGTAATCTTCTTGGGATCGAGTTTCTTTGTGTAATTCGGCGCCTCCTGAACGAGTGCTAGCCCTTGAGTGATCTTAACATCGTACGCAAAGGATGAGCCGATTGTTGTTTGAATGAGCCGCATCTTCTTCCTTTGTTTCGCCTTCAGAATCTCCAACGCTTCCTTGTCATATCCAGGAGCGAGCACTATTTCGGTGTATACAGAAGCATCCCCAACTCCTTCATCCTCGTTCTTCCCGATCAGTTTCGCTGTCGCAGTATCGACGACCCTGTTGAGCACAGTCGTGTTTCCGAAATCGGCCTCGGGATCGCATTCGTGCGCAAGTCTGTATGCATCGTTTAGGCCGCTCATCGAGTAAGCAAATCCGGAGATTTGGCCATGTTTAACGGTCGCCGCAGCAGGATAATCTTCAAAACCGTCGAGTATCTCGAAAGCCGAACCAACATCCAGATGATTGTTGTATGATCTAGTGTCTCCATACAGTTGCGACCACTCCGGTATTCCGCCTTTTGCGCCGTTGATGGCATAGATCATAGCTTTTTGGTCAGGGTTCTCGCCGTACTTTGGCACCTCATAACCTCGGGCAGCAATGAAGAACGTGTCCGGGAATCGTGCTTGAAGAGCAAATCGCTTGCTCAGGGCGTTGTAAATGGCTACATCGTAACCTGCGACTATCTCGAAAGCGTTGAGTGCCATTTTTTTCCTTGTGGTAAATGATATTGACCCGTTCTTTGCCTCTAGCTCTTTCTGAACTTCTGCGTAGTACTTCGCCGCAGGAACAACGCAAACGGACTCGAAATTCTTCGCCGAGGCTCTGACAAGTGAAGGACCACCAATGTCTATCATCTCTATGAGTTCCTCATCCTTGGTTTCAACCCTGGAAGCAGTCGCCTCGAACGCGTAAAAATTGCACACTACCATGTCAATGGGCTGGATTCCATGAGAAGAAATTTGCTTCGAGTGATCTTTGCTGGGCTTTCTCGCCAGGATTCCTGCGAATATTTCTGGTTGCAGCGTCTTTACCCGCCCATCCAGCATCTCGGGAAAGTGGCCGATTTTCTCGAGCGGAGTTACCTTCAACCCGGCCTTCTCAAGGGCTGTTTGTGTGCCGCCGGTCGCTACCAGATCGACACCATATTGTTTCAGGACTGCCGCAAATTCCACGAGGCCAGTCTTGTCAAACACGGTGAGAAGCGCTCTCTTGATTTTCAGATCATCTTGAGGGCTGAAATCTCCGGACATTCTGTTCCGAGTCCTTGAAAAAACACCGACTATATATTTTACAGGCAAAAAGTGTGCATTAGCAAAAATTTAGATACCGGTCGAGGATGCGTTGCTTTCAAAGCGCAAAATCCAGTCCACAATTTTTAAACAGTGACGAGAAAAAACGAGCGATCAGAATTTAAAACAAAATATCCTAAATGGGCTTTACGGAAGTTTTGCTCTTTACAAATGATTCAATCGAACTGATTTCTTTTTGAAAATCTACACAAAGACAGGCGACAAGGGAGAGACCGGCCTCTACGGCGGTAAGAGGCTCAGGAAGGATAGTCTTCGAGTGGTTGCGTATGGTGATGTTGATGAAACAAACGCGGCAATAGGAATTGCGCGCTCCTACATTCAAGAGGGTTCCTCTGGTTCCAGGGAGGTCTTGAATTTCATTGATTCAGCACTAGAGGCGGTTCAGAACAAGCTTTTCGCCCTAGGCGCGGTTCTTTCTGGATCTGAAGACCCGAATTACTCGATCAAAGATTCAGACATCGAATATCTCGAAAAGTGCATTGATCATATAGACGAACAGGTTCAGCCCATCAAAGCATTCATACTTCCATTCGGAACCGATTTGAGTGCAAGATTACACCTTGCGAGAACAGTTGCGCGGCGTGCCGAGAGAAATATTGTTGCGCTCGCTGCAGCTGAACAAGTAGATCCAAATGTCCTGGTTTATGCGAACAGATTGTCCGACTTTTTGTTCACACTTGCGAGGTTTGCAAACAAGGCACAAAGTGTTCCAGACACTTTATGGAAGAAGGATTACCAGCCCAATTTAGTCCCGCAGGCCCAGGCAAAACTAGATCAAAAGCAGGAAAATCATGGCCAAGTGGCAGATAAATCCGGGATTCCCCCAAAAGCTGCGACTGGAAACGGGAAGAACTGATTTTACAAATCGGGCTTTACAAATTCCCCTTGCCCGGGAGCCCCAACAACTTCATCATACTCTTTCGTTATGACTTTGCCTCGCAAGAAAACTATCTCTTGAGAACCTTTCACTTTCAAACCGTTCCATGGGGTCCATCCGCACTTGCTGTATACTTTCTCTTCACGGATGGTATACTCTTTCTTCATGTCCAATATTACTAGATCGGCGTCCGAACCAACTTCGATTGCTCCCTTTCTTGGATAGATTTGCGCGCGCATTGCGGGGTTTTCGCTGGCTAGTTTCACGAAAGTGTCCAGCGTCAATTTCTCCCTGTTGATCGCGTCCAAAAACAACCTTAGATAATCCTGAAGAACCGGCGTTCCCTTGGGAGAGGCAAAGAAATCCTTCCTCCCTAGCTCGAATTCCTCTTTAGTATGAGGCGCGTGGTCTGTCGCAATAATGTCCACGGTTCCATCCTCGAGATATTCAAAAATCGAGTCCTGCTCTTCTCCCTTGCGATAGATCCCATGGCTGAACGGGCCAAGGCGCTTATTGTCCTCGCGCGACAGAAAGAAAGTCCATGGATTGATTTCAGTCGTGAATTGATAGCCCGCGGATTTCAGAACACTCGCAAGCTCCAGTTGAGGGCGCCAGCAAACGTGCGCTATCTGCAATTTTACTCGGCACGCATTTGCGATTAGGACGAGAGAAGACGTGGAGGTAGTGAGTGCGAGACTGTCCTTGTAAGAGTAGCAGTCAAGATACGCGTCAACGTCGCGTCGATTGTCCTTTCCTACGATTTGCTCCTCTGCTTCTCTCCAGATTTCCGGTTCGAGAGGATGCACAACACATGGAAGGTTCGTTTTCGAAATCTCCTGCAGAGTCAGCATGATTTTTCCGTAATCAATGATTGAGGTTTCTGGAAGATATGGATACACCGGCTTTGCGCCCCTTGGAAGCATCATGAAGAACTTGAAGCCAACAGCGCCTAGTTTCGCTATCCTTGGAATCTCCTCCAGCTTCGTCGGCAGCGCGTAGCTGTTGAAATCAATCAACGATTTGTTCTTGCAATCCTTTATTTTCGCTTCGTATAATTCTGCGGTGTTTGGCGCCGGGTTTAGGTTGGGCATGTCAACAATGGTCGTGACTCCACCGGCCGCTGCAGCTTTTGTCGCTGTCATGAAATCTTCCTTGTGAGTAAAGCCCGGGTCTCTAGTGTGAACGTGAAGGTCGACGAGACCTGGAATCAGGTATTTGCCTGACGCGTCAATCACTCGCGAGAATTTCTCATGAGCCTTCTTCGACACATCGACAATCTTGCCGTCTCGAACCGCCACTGAAACAGATTGGAACGAACCTCTGTGCCAAACTCTGGCGCCTTTGATTGCAAATTCGGATCCGAGTTCAAGAGCGTCCAACCGAGATCATTTGCGAAAAGCGGAGCATTCCTCTTTTAGCGTTTCGTAGTTGATTCCGCGACCCTATTATAGCTCGATTATTGCTAATCAATCAAATTTCGATGGAGCATTTCATTCTTGTCTGACAATAACGATCCCAGTTTGGAACTCTCTGAATATCTTGGCAAGAAACTTTTGGGCAGCTCCGTCCAGGTTGTACGTGTATCGGATGCTGAGATAGATCTGAAAGCCGGCGATAACATCACGGTGAAAATTATGATAGACGCATCAAAGAAAACAATTAGTTTCAATCTATTTTCACCGTCGTTGAATCGGATCGTAACGTTCGAAGAGATCAACGGGGTCGAGTTGTTGGACGTGAGGCTCGAAGAAGAGTTGAAGAGCAGCAATCACGAAGCGGAAGAAGAGGACGCCATTATTACAATAGATCTTGTGGGAATCTGGGCAAAGGAAAACAACTATACGGTTTCTCACGCTGGATGAAATCCTTTTTCGGACACGATTTTTCTCAAAAAACATCTTTGAAATGCGGCAGCTACTTCTTCGAAAACTCGATTGCTGAGACTGCGGCAAAATTCCAAAAACATCTATGAGAATCTGGGAAAACTAGTAAATCTTGCTCTGATTAGCTCTTTCAATTAGGATACTACAATAGTTTGGCCGGTGCAATTGGTTCTGAGCTCTTCTCTTTGAGAACTCTATGAAACAAATTGTTCGAGCTTTGCAGAGCTAGAAACGAGCTCTGCCGTGAAGAGTATCACGCCGTTGCAGAAAATATTCCGTTTTTTTCTTTAAAAATCAATGATTGGTTCTATTAATAGTTAGTGAGGGTAGCATTTACTCCTTTGAACTAATCTCTTTTTACGGTCGCTTTGATGGATAAACTCGACATGACGTCAGTTATCTTTCTTGGAACCTCGGCCGCAGCACCCAGTCTTGATCGAGGTTTTTCCTGCGTTGGAATCATGGATGGGGAAGATGTTCTCCTACTGGATTGTGGCGACGGCTCGATAAGGAATATCACGCGTTTCGGAGTTGATGTTCGAAAGATCTCTGGCATCATGATTACACATTTTCACTCTGATCATATTTCGGGGCTGACCCAAGTTGTCGAGGCAATGTCCATGAAGAGAAAGCAGACCGACCTCAATATCTACGGACCATCTGGTCTCAAAGAGTACTTTTCCACCGTGCAAAAGATAACTCACGTGGCATTCAACAAAAAGTTTCAGATTAACCTGAAAGAATTGTCTCCCAACCAGGAATTCTCGATAAGCGAGCAAAAGATATCGACATTCGAAATGGATCATACGATATCGTGTCTCGGGTACAGAGTCAATTCTAATGGAAAGATAATTTCGTTCACTGGGGATACCCAGCCATGTGGATCGTTAGAGGAACTAGGACGAAAGGCCGATCTCTTCATTCATGAGGCAACATTTCTTCAAAAAGATCTCGCAATAGCTAGGCCGCCAAAACACTCCACCCCTAAAGATGCTGCAACTGCAGCTGCTTTGGCTAAATCAGAAAGACTAGTGTTGACGCACGTCAATGATGATTACGAGAAACCCGAAGAGATGCTTGCTGAAGCAAAGGGAGAGTTCGCAAGGGTTGTCGTTGCATACGATGGCTTGAAAATAGAACTCTGATCAACCTACGTTCGTTTTTACATATCTCGCTTGGAGTAAGAGGGGAAGTCAGTCCTAAGACTTCTTGGCAAGCCCTTTAGACACTGATGACGTCCACTGACGGAGGAATCACATTAATTGTTTCCGAATCTTGGACCAGATATGCAATTGTTCAGACGAGATTTCGAACTAAGCTGGCTTCTGGTACATCGCAAGGGCTAAACAATATGAATACACCAGATTTCCTACTAAATCAAGCACGATCTGACGTGGGGTTGTGGTGTAGCTTGGTTAGCATTCCACCCTTGGGCGGTGGAGGTCAGCGGTCCGAATCCGCTCAACCCCATTGAATTTCTCTCGTGACCAGCCGTATTGTCCGCAAAAGGTACGACTCCAGATGTACGATTTGTTAACAAATTGTTAACAACCATATCTGCAATTGAGTCTACAAGGCTGCCCTCTTTTGACAAGCGGTGGAGGTCTTCCTTCCTCGGCGCGTTTATTTATAGTCGTCAATCCAGAATTTCGTTTGCTTTCACGAAACAAACAGGAAGTGTTCGTTGCACGCGATCAACAATTATTCTGGGGGATCTTACGAGTACAAAGTGATGAACGAGTTCCTTTTTGGGAGGATGGTTTGTTGCAAGAAGCGCGATGTCGCACAGCCCGGTCCATATATTTGCTGGGAAAAAGGGGAGAAGATTCTTGATTCAGGTGAAAAGCAGAAAAGGATGATTGCGTAGAAAAGGCTAGATCAGAGCTTCCCGAAACTCAGGTCTGGAAGTTTGAAAGAGGAGGAAGGGAAGGGGAAGGCCACGCGACGACCGTTCTGTCCAAGCAGAGAGGTTGATTGATGGTCAGAAAACAGTCTCCTTGCTTGAACTGAGTTGATGCCAGTTGGACGAGGAACCGAGACGCGCGCTCATCTAGGGCTGGCTTCCCGTAAGTGAGTTGTGGTTGATTTTGGGTGTTCTATCAGGTCAAACGCTAAATGACCCAAAGGGTCTTTACAGCTCAAGAACGTACATCAGTCATGGAAGCATCATCGCCTTCACAACAAATCAGTAATCGCGACAGCATCAGAATCCACAGTGATCAGAATGGAAGAGTAAGCTGTCCTGTTTACGAGCAGCTTCAAGTCCAGAATTCTCAAAGAAGGAAAGGTTTCAGGCACTAAACACGTTTGCCATTCCATTTCGACTTTACAGTAGATTTTGGAAGGTTTCTACCTCATGTTTCAGATTTGTGACCTAGAGGACGTTATTCGCGTCCCGCCTGCGAGGTTCGGCGTAAAATTAGATGAAGTTGCGAGGGAGATACTCAGGGGCAAGTACGAGAGCACAATAAATCCCGACCTTGGTTACATCGTTCTTATCACGGATATCGAGGTCGACCCAATGGGCAAGGTGATTCCAGGAGACGGCGCGACTTTTCACAAAGTCAATTTTAGTGCAATGACATTCTTCCCCAAACTGCAAGAATTGATCGAGGGGGAAATAGTCGAAATCACTGATTTTGGAGCGTTCGTGAGGATCGGACCGACCGACGCATTATTGCATATGTCGCAAATTACGGACGATTACCTCACAAGTGATGTGATGCAGGGGATGATCATTGCGAGTCAAACAAAGCGTACTCTCAAGGTTGGTAGCAAGGTCAGGGTCAGGATAACGGCAGTCAGCCTTCCGAGGGGTGCGGCGTTGGGCAAGATTGGTGTTACCTGCAGGCAGCCGTTCCTGGGCGCATTTGAGTGGATTGAAGAGGATGTGGCAAAGGCGCAAAAGGCCGGAGCCAAAAAGACTGAACCCAAGGAAAAAGAGCCCGCCAAGACGGAAAAAAAGCCGGGAAAAAAGTGAGCTTCTATGCCTAGAGAATTTGCTTGCAGAAAGTGCCGGACGCTTACAACCGGCAAGATATGCCCGAATTGCCACAGCGCCGAGCTTACTCCCAACTGGTCCGGGCTCATCGTCGTCGTGGATCCTGCAAAATCTACGGTGGCGAAAACTGTCAACATCTCAAAATCCGGCAGATACGCGTTAAAGGTCAGCTAAACCAGCGCGAATCAATATTTGCAAAAATTTACTGCCACCAGTGAACTTGGAAACGAGCTAAAGTCTCCGCTAGGTCAATTTGTAAAGGACTCGGAAAGAAACGCTGGAAGGTTGTGATAGTGAATTCACCGGAAGCCCAAGGGCACTTCGTCAATTCTTTCCAGGAAATTTCCCCGCCTAAATTTCTAGGCGCTCTGACAATTTCGAGCATAACCAAACCGCAAGTCCCCATTCAAACCTTAAATATTTGGTAGTGAAAACTAGGCATCACGCTAAATTAGAGCCACTGTTTGCAAAAGACAGGCCGATGGGACGATTTTTTGAACGCTCTGTAACCTGCGCATGGAATCGTAAGTTTGGTTTGCCTCACTCAGAGGCTCCACACAGAGAACCCAAATCGAAACGGGGAACAAACATCCAGCGCTTCGGTTAAAGTGAGAATCTGCGCTTCACGCTTCAATGGAATTTAGGAAAACAACAAACAAAAGTGAAAAAAAGAAAATGCAACCAGAAAATACCGAGAAGAGAGTAGAAGGCCCAGCGTTCGACGAATTGAAACTAAGGCCGGAAGTAATCAGAAGCTTAAGGGAGATCGGCTACAAGTCCATGTTTCCCATTCAAGCTCAAGCCATACCACCCCTGCTTGAAGGCAAGGACGTGATAGGCCAGGCGCACACAGGATCTGGAAAGACCGCCGCGTTCGCGCTCGCCATGATCGAGAAGATTGACGGGACAAAGCAGTACCTCCAAGCGCTTGTGATTGTGCCTACTAGGGAGCTTGCCATGCAGGTAACGGACGAAATCAACAAAATAGCGAAATACACTAACATCAAGGCGTATTCTATCTACGGCGGACAGTCGATCACTCCCCAGATTGAACGGCTGCGCAGACGGACGCCGCAAATCGTTGTCGCAACGCCTGGAAGGTTAATCGATCATATGGAGCGCGGCACAATCCACTTCGAAGACGTTCGATTCGTCGTCTTGGACGAAGGAGACAGGATGCTCGACATGGGTTTCATCGACGACATTGACTACATCATGAAGCAGCTTCCGAACGGGAGCCAGACAGCGCTGTTTTCCGCGACGATGCCCAAGGAAATCATAAGGCTCTCCCACAAGTACATGAACCACCCAGTCAACGTGCTGATTGACAGCGACGAACTTTCGCTCGAAGAAATTGATCAATCGTACGCGGTCGTTGACGAGCGGAGCAAGTTTCCTGCTCTTGTTGAGTACATACGTAAGAATGCGATCTCTTCAGGAATCATATTCTGCTCAACAAAAATCAAGACACAGAGACTTTCAGAAAGGCTTCAAGCTCAGGGCTTTCGTGCAGCTCCGATCCACGGAGATCTATCCCAGAACGGGAGAGAACATGCGATGCGCAACTTTAGAGAAGGCCATGTCGAGCTGTTGGTTGCGACCGATGTCGCAGCAAGAGGGATAGACGTCCCAAAGGTCGGACACATCATCAACTACGACGTTCCGAACGAGCCTCTCACATATTTCCACAGAATCGGCAGAACTGCAAGAGCGGGGAGGCCAGGCAAGGCAATCTCGCTTGTTTCAAATTCCGAGTATCCAGAATTCAGCCGTATCGTCGGGATGACCGAAGCTCAGATCAAGAAGGTGACGGACATTCTCCCGCCCGGATACAAACCGCCGGTTGAAGATTCTTCGCGCCGATCCTTTGATTCTCACCGCGGAGGAAGGGGATTCCACAGGGAGAGAAATGATCAACGCCGATTCGGGCACAACGATAAACCTCGCGAGGGCAACAGGCCACAGCCTGGAGGCTTTAGCTTCGCGGAAAAAGTCTCCGAAGGTCATGGAGGGTTCGAACGCGGAAACAGACCGTCGTTAGATAAGTCAAGGCCACGCGACTCGCGGAATTTTAGGCGCCCGCGAAGACCAAGCAGCCACTGATTTACTTAGGTCGCTATCGTCGAGTAGCCGAAAAGATAGGTGCTCGTATGTCATTACACAATTCAACATCTCAGCGAGTATTCCGATGAGGGCCGCATCCCCCAGCGTTACACTAACGTCGAGCCTCGTTTCTGAAGACTGCGCGTTTGTGGTTGCGGTCTCTACTGACATGATGAATAACCCCCGTCTCCTTTCGCGCATTAATTAAAACAGTTGTTTCTTTTTTCCTATTCTGTGCACAGCTCGCAGTCATGGCAGTTGCATGAGACGACGAGGTTGCAACAACATTCGTCGCATGTGGTATCTCTATCAGTCCTTTCTACTAGCTCTGTGAAAACAACATGACCATAGTGATCATATGATAAATCCGTCTGCGATTTCTCCTTCCATTGTTCCACTTCTCAGCTCAGCATTAGCATGCTCAGTTACATTACAGCAAAACTACAGTAATCCTTTTTTAATCTTTCGAATAAAAGAAAGCAGCTACCGTCAAGATAAGCTGAAACTAATAACAGCACAGTTCCTCCCCGATCAATCCACGGAGAGGAGAGGACTACTACTTGCGTATACCCGCTAGGAATCATTTTTGTATCCGCAGCCAGCTGTCTGTTTTGTCTGACTGGTGGCAGGAAGCTGTGAACGCTCTCTTCAAGATTGCAAATGCGGATTTCTTGGACAAAAGGACCAAGAAGGCCATTACTTCGAAGCTGAAGAATGTGGTCGCTTTAGTTGGCGAAGTGGAGGCAAAGAGCGGGATTCCGTATCCTCCGTATTATGTCGAACCAGTTCTCACAGTCGCGGAATCTTCGGACAACTTGGGTGGGCTTGGCGTGATGTATGCAAGGACCATTCCAATCGAGGCAAATGGCGTAGTCCAGATACTCGTCGAACTTTCAGCTCCGCTCGTACTTTACGCAACAAAGAAGACGCTGAAGCTCGTCATCGCACACGAACTGCTCCATTATATCGAGCTCGTCAGAAATTTCACCAAGGGCGATCTCGTTTCCCAGATCACGGCCAGTTCTGTTTACGAGGAAAGGTACACCGACTATTCGCGCGCCTTCGATCCTTCCAAGGTGTTTTCCACCAGCAGCAGCAAAGCACTGGTAAGAGATCTGAACAAGAAAACTTTGGCCGGGTTGGACGACGAAAAGCTCAATGAAAAATGCAAAACGCGCTGGATCGAAAAGAAGCTGCCCGTCGCGAAGATTCCGCTTGAGCGTAACCAAGTTCATGTTTCGATGGAAGCTATAATGAGGTCAACTTTTGAACCCAGGGTGATGGATCTCGTTTCTCGAATGACCTAACATCTACGATCTACCGTCCTTTGCAATTCGCTGCCTCTCTGTCTGTCGATTACGCAAATTCTTTCTCTTTGCGTAAACATCAATTATTCATGGTTCTGCTGATCGTTTTCAGCAGACTTGAGTTTCTTCAGCTGCTCTATTCTCAGAGCGAGCCGCGCAGCGTCCATCCCCTTCTCAGTCATGACATATTCGGTGACCAGTTTAAGACCAATGTTTTTCGGCTGGATCTCCATCAGACTCGACTCAACGAGCTTGTGCAAAGCTCGATTAGCAGACGAGCTGCTTTTCACTACGCGCGAAGCTTCGGTATAGCTTATCCTTTTCATTCCTTTGCGTGCTATGTACGAGAGAAGTGTAGCAGTTACCGATTCCCGTTTCATGGATTATCGCGATCAGGAATACCTGTCTCTTGATCATTATGAAGCTTGGCTACAACAGGGATTCATTCAATCAAAAAGAACAGCCGTCACCCTTTTTGTACGAATCATATCATCATGAGGCAAGTCTCTTGTCTGCTGAAACGACACACTCCGAGGCGGAGACCCACTCGGTGCAAAGTCTTAAGGTGCTGCTTCTGTCGATGAACGCTGATCATGAACCCACAAATGCCGCCTGGAAAGGCAGTTGGATTCAAGCCACTTGCTGAGGAGTGGAACTACTATTCGATCGATGACGGATACGTCCTGGCGATCAAGGTAGTGCTCACGAAGGTCTTCAAGACTGGACAGAATGATCCTTTGGGAGCTCCGATCTACTTCACCCAGCACCAGCCCGCAATTCAGGTTCTAACTCGGGAAGAGTACAGAAATATGACGGCCAGTTCTCAAGTGATCAAGGAATAATAATTGATCGGCACAGCGTAAGCATGAATGGCTGCTACTCAAACGTTGCACAGGACAAGGATGATACAGGAAGACGGGTACGCAGCGCACATTTTGGATCTTAAGAGAGGAGAAAGAGCCAGATGCGTGGCAAGAGCCGATGGCATCGTCAACCTCTACATATTGGCGCAGCAAAGTTTCGAGAAATTCAAGCATGGAGAGGAGAAATTCATCCCCATCAGGGAAGCACAGTGCGTGATGAACGGCATGCTTGAGTTCAAGGCGCCAGTAGAAGGCAGGCGGTATTTTCTCGTGGTAAATGCGTCTCGCTCTGAGCTTCAGGTTGATGTCCTGATTAAGATCGGATGAGGGGAAAAAAGTACCGCATCCAAGAAAGAAAGAAGGCTTATCATGTTTATTGGTTGACGGGTAGGATCATCAAGCTCATTTCCGAAGAGCTTGGTTTGATGTCGCTGTTCCAGGACATTTCAAAGGCAGCCGCTGTTGACTGCGTCATCGATTCAAAGATCGAAAGAATCCTATTCGCCGTCAAGAGAGAGGAGATGGGCCTCGCCGTAGGCAGGTCTGGCGGGACGGTAAAGAACATTCAGAAAGCGATAGGAAGGCCGGTCGAGCTCGTCGAGTGGTCTGACGATCCGAAGCAGTTCGTAATGAACTCGCTGAATCCTTTGTTGATCACGGAGGTCAGGATGTCCGAGCAGTCGGACGGGAACAAGGAGACGGCCACAGTCGTTGTTGACGGGAAGAAGATGGGAGCCGTATTAGGCATTGGCGGGAGGAACGCGGAGAGGGCGAGGCTCCTTGCCAAGAGACACTTTTCAATTGAGCGGATCCGCATAGTCGCGCAGGCAGGCTTGAACGTCTCTATTGCTTAGAGCTCATGTGGCTCCATACGAACAAGAAAACAAGCATCACTATGGAGCCGGCCACTCCTGAAATCGCAGCACCAACGATTGTTGCGTTAGCTGTTCCGAAGAGGTCTGCCATTGCTACGATGAATGGTATTCTCACAAGGTATGCTATGAATCCTAGCGCGTATCCGAGAATCCAGAATCCGAATATTATCGGTCCGCGACCCATTTGAGTTGTCAAGGAGTTGACGACTATTAATTGCACTATAGAGCGAGCAAGTGAATATTCATTGACAGAACATCAAGAATTTCGCAAATCTCAAGAACTCAAGCTTCTACCGTGCACCATTTGCCTTGCCCCTCAAAGAACTGGACCCGGGCTATCGGGAGAGTCTTTCGGAGTTCAGAGAAGATCCAGTTGGTGATATTCTCTGGAGTCGGTCGTTCGAACTTTTCATTGAGATCATTGTGGTCAACCTGAGACAGCACGTTCCAGCACTTTTCCTCCATTTCCTTAAAGTCCATTATCATTCCGTCTGGTCTCATGTCCCCGTATAGTTCGACGATCACTTTTGCTGTATGTCCGTGCGGCACGCCGCACTTTGGATGGCCTGTTAAGAGGTGCGCATAATCTACGAAGAATTCCATTCCAAGGCCTGTTTTCAAGAAAATACCCTCTCTATTTCCGATATTGCGTTATGCTTGTGTATCGATTCGAATGAAGTCGCGTGGATTTTGACCTTGCCCTTGAAATTCAGGTTTTTCGCTAGCCGGAAGCAGTCCCGCGCGACATCCTCGACGAACTTCGGGTTTTTGTACATTTCTTCGACGACCGCAGCCTCGTCGTTTGTCTTCAATATAGTGTATGTAGGAGAACTGAAGCTCTTTTCGCAGATTTCAATCAGCTCCTCGAGCCGGATTTCTTCCTCTATTGGAACTTCGACTTGAAGATCAACCTCCGCCCTCTGGACATGCGCGTTGCCCTTGGTGGTTTCAAGACTGTGCGGGCAAAGCGTATTTCCTATTGCCCTAACTCTCAAATTCTTGAAAAAGCTCTTGCCGCGGGCGATTACTCCGACTGTGACGTCATAAGGCTCGTCAGTTGGTATGTTGGTGATCGGGGTGTGCCGTCTGAGGAATAACGTTGTCCTTATCACAATCTTTCCAGTTGAATACTTGTGTCTCTTCTTGAGCTCGGTCAAAATATCCACGCCCAGTCTTTCGAAACTGTCTTTGGGTTGTCTGGATCCCTTGGAGATGACCTCGTTTATCGATTCAACCAAGCGCGACATGTGGATGCCCTTACGTTCTGTGTCAAGGTCGATGAAAAGATCGATTTCGGCGGTAAAGTATGTCTCCGAACTGTTTGTAGCAAGTTTTAGTTCAGTTCGAAGACCGGAAATCCCCACCCTGTCAATTGTTTCCCTGATTTTCGGTGGGCGATCCTGCGTCGGTTGCCTATTTTGAAGAGTCTGAACCTGGGTCATAGGAGATTCAAAGCCGTGGGCATTTTGACAGTATAAGAATGCAGTTGCCAATTCTCAAGCCTGGTAGTAGTTGTAGGGTGTAAGAGTTTGTACCACAAAATTTTTCGTGTATTGATCCAAGTGAACTACCCACAACTAAGCGCATTCATACCATGACTGAAGTCAATGGGCTTCCTGCGAATTACAAGTAAATCTACCGTTTTGTCTTTGTTCTAGCCGAGTTTGCAACAGCCTTTTGTCCCTTTGCCGGTGCCTTGCCTAGCTGCCTAGCCCACTTCAATTTCCTCGGGTCGCGTCTCAAGACAGTTGCGTTCTTTCTGCATTTTGAGGAACAGTACCAAAAGGTCGCCCCGTCATTTCTGATGTACATTGTACCTGTACCGAGAGATATCAGCCTGTTGCAAAATGAGCATCGCTTTAGAGTGTAAGACAAATCAACCAATCATCCTCGAATAAGTTTACTTTTTTATTTTCCTCGCTTCGCGTTCTGTTTCTCGTAACATCAAGACATCGCTCATCCTTACTGGTCCCTTTACATTCCGAGTGAGAATTCTGCCCCGATCCCTTCCTTCAAGTAGCTTTACTCGGACCTGAGTTATTTCACCCGCAACTCCAGTTCGACCCACGATTTGGATAATTTCTGCAGGGGTAACTCTCTCTGCAGCTCTTGTACTCATAAAACACCACGGTTATTGCGACGTTGGAGCTTTCCGATGATTAGCTAGGCGCCTTCAGCTTAGAAACCGCAGATACGACTTGATCGATGAGTGCTTGTGCGTCTCCAGACTCTATGATGCATGCTGAAGCCGCTCCAACATCGATTCCAAGAGCAGGTCCCATGTTGGCTCTTGTTGGTACAAAGACGAAAGGAACACTTCTCTCTTCGCAAATCATCGGAAGATGCGCGACGACTTCGGGTGGTTCTACATCTTCCGCTATAATTACTAGCTTTGCTATGCCACGTTCTATAGCTTTCGTGGTCTCATTTGTACCCTTTCTGATCTTTCCTGTCTGTTTAGCTTGACGCAACGCCTCGTACGCGGCATCGGAAATTTCCTTTGGAGTCTCGAACTTTATAAAATACGATTTCGTCATTTCAAACCAACCTCATCGTAGAGTTGGCTTGAACACAATACACTTGGTACGGGTTCATATCTTCATTCGCCCAGAATTTACTTTTCTACCCTGCTTATAGGTTGGTATCATCGACTGCAGCCGGACAAGAATGCCAGAAGACAGATTCTTGAGATCCAGACAAAAGGAAAGCGGATTGGTGCAGATCTTGATTTGGATAGAGTTGCGGAAATGACCAATGGATTCAGCGGAGCCGATATCACTTCAATTGTTAACACTGCGGTATCGCTCGTTTTGCCGGAGTACCTCACTGCCTATCCGAAACCAGAGGATGCAAAGAAACATACGTCCGAAGCAGCTGTACTGTCTTCTACAACCGGAGGCCTAGAGTACCGTTGTTGCAAGAGAGAGCTGCTGCCGAACAGCTAATTATTCGCTAAGACACAGGCTCAGTTACTGGCGATGAAGAGGGATTTGAAGGATTCCCACCACTTTTAGCAGCGCTGCTTGGATCAGCATTTTCCAAAACAGACGCAGTAGCAAATCTCGGACCTACTGTCTCGACCTTAATTTTGACTTTGTCACCGACTTTCGATCCTTTGACGAATATTATGAACCCCTGAATCTTTGCAACTCCGTCGCCTCGTCTCGAGAGTTCAATAACCTCGACATTGTATTCCTTTCCAGCTTCAACCGGTTTCGGTCCGGAACTATCGCCTCCGTAACTACTGTATCCTCCTGAGTATCCCGATCTTCCGCGGTTCCCTCTGTCTCCGTAACTCATTTTCTATTACGCTACTGGAATCTCTTCTTCTCCTAGCATATAAGGCATCGTGCACTGGCTGTGTGAGAAATAAGCCGGCAATCGAGGTCAGTGTTGTTGCGTGAAAGCCTTCCCGCTGACAAGCGCGCTGGTAATTTACGGTGACACCGCGTTCTTCGAGCATAGAAGCACGAAATGACCCACGTTTTTCCTCCTTACTTGCTGAAAAGCAAAAATGGGAGTGAGCGCTTTCATCTAGGTCGTTAGACCTTCCGTCAATTTAGGGTAGCGTCGGGATCATAGCGCCCTACGCCAACTTGAGTGTTGGTTTGGCACTACTTTATGGGCTGCGCGACGAGCAGTTTCTTTTCTGTTTCGAACCTATTGCCGAAGAACATTTTCGTCTGACCCATGGCGAGGAACTTTGCTTCGCCCACCTTGACTAGCATCGGGAGGTCTGAGACTACTTGCCCTCCGGAACAGCTCCAGAAAGCGGTCGAAAGTGTGCTTTCTTCCCTTGCAGCGAGTTCTCCTAGCATAAACCCTCCTTCAATTGGTGAAAAGTCCCAATCTAAGACTGATAAGACATGCAGGGGCTTGATTCTAGAGCTTTGGGAAGAATCTTGGTTTAACGAGGCTAGAGCGCTTTCGGAAGTTCATGAGGAGATTGCCAGAAGGGGTTACCATTATGATAGAACCGCAGTTTCCCACTCTCTCACCGATCTTGTTCGAGAGAACGTTTTATTCCGTCAAGGCAACATGCGCAATTACTCTTACATCCAGAAGAGGCCAGCTGGCTCGGCAAGGTCCCTAATTGAGCAACCTTCGACGACTGATGCGGCAGGCGAAGAGTCCGAACAGACCTAGGTGTAGTTTTCTGCATATCATCGCGTACCAGGCAATGACGCAGCAGTTGCTTTCCCGCCACACGATGGCGCTGGTGTACCCCTATTTCCAGTAGCTCGCGGATTTGCACCGCACTCCCCACCCTTTCGCTCCCCTTCACAAATCAGGGGCGGTCCGTGTGAACCAGCCGGGCGTCCTGTGAAGACAGCTGTGTTACCATCATCCTGTTTCTTTCCCTTACTGCCGGAACTACTGTTCAAGCTCCTTTCGCTGGACATCTACCTGCCTGATCGCAGCGCCGATCTTGTCTTTCAGACCCTTGTCGGGGTCATCTGAGGAAAAAACGCCCAATGGACGAGTCGTCGCAAAACTTTCTCTTCGGTCATTCAAACATAATTTGTGCAAAAAATATCTCGAGGACAGTCAAGTTCTGCATCAATGGTTTGTTCAAACCGACCAACTTGGTTCTTGATCTGTCATCAAGCATCGCGTGTGTTTCTCTTTTCTTGATGGTGAAACTCTCTTCCGAGAAGTTAAAACAAAAAGGAGAGGGTTTCTGTGCCTTGCGACACAGATTCTCTCGTTTCTATTTCGCTGTCTCTAGGAGAAGCCACCCGACTCCGTTCCGGTTGGAACTGTGCTCGGTAGGTCTGGGAATTTGTCGCGCATCTTCTGCTCGGCAACTGCACCGGCTTCTGCCAAGATCTTATCTGCTTCTTCGTTCGCAGACTCGAAGTTGATGATGCCCGCGCCCAGTTGTCCAGCGTCGACGAGGATGCTGCTGAGCAATCCTGAGATTTCTCCGATTTCGTTCTCGGCCTCGGGGATCACGCTGACCAGACCTGACCTGACGTTTCGTATAACGCCCATTGCTGGTGATAGTGTGACGACGATGTCGCCGAGTTCTTGGACGGTGTTCAGTCTCAGTGTGATTTGTTCTAGCGCTATCTTTGCTTGTGTAACCATCTTGTTCATCTTGCGGACTTCGCCTAGTTCGTTCGCGAGGATGTTAGCATGCTGTGTGTCGTGCTTCGCGATAGCTGCAACGACCTTGTTGAAGATCGAAGAGTCTCTTTCGCGGAGTTTTGCTGAGGTTGACTCTAGCTTTGCTATTTGCACTTGGATTTGTCTTCCGGCCTGCTCAAGTCTTGGTTTGAGTGGTCCCGGTGATACTATTGTGTTCTTTATTCGAGAACTTACGCCCTCGGAGGGAGCTTTCTGCCATCTGGACGAAAACTGTGACATTCGATTTTTTGCACCGAAGAACTTACAGCTTATATTGAACGATAACGGTCTAAGTGTAATAACGTTCACTTTGCGGTGCCAAAAAACTGATCTCGCAGTGAATTGGTTTCAACCTTTCCCGCTATAACACGCAACCAGAAAATGAAGTACAATAAACGGTCTCCTAAGATGCAAGCTGCAAAGTTCGTGGGCAACCCAACCGAAACCCCAGTTCACGAAAAACAATCCGTGCGCGTGAGACTCAGCTCCGGAATTATGGACGAGCTGATGGACAAGGCGTACGTCAGCGTCTATGATCCTTTCAGGGAGCTTATCGCGAATAGTTACGACGCTAACGCTTACAAGGTACGTATCGAGATCGAAGACGAACACAACTGCTACATTGACGACGATGGTTACGGAATTTCTGATTTCAACTCTTTTCTGACCAAAGGAATGACCGAGAAGCGCCAGAATGAAAAGGGCACTTCCGATTCTGGAAGAGCATTGATCGGAGAGAAAGGTTTGGGCTTTTTGTCCGTTTTCAAGATCGCAAGAGAAGTTGACGTGTATTCCAGGCCCGGTCCGCAGACGTGGAAAGTCCACCTAACAGACGGTCTGATACGCAACTCAATCGACAACGGAGACCCGATCCCGGTAGAAGAGGCGGGGGATTTCCTGACTTATGGTACGAGAATTTACCTCAGGAAACTGAAAAAATCATTCAGCGTCGCCAAATTATACGAATACGTCAGCGTGGCATTCGCTCCGCTGCTTACTTGGCAATTCAGGATACTCATCAATGGGAATGAGGCAATCGCGCCTGAGCTCCCAGCGGGAATAGTGCACGAGAGGTCCGGAGAAGGATACTCAATTACTCTGGTAGATCCATACAGGGTCGAAGACCGAAAGCCAGTCCGCTTCTACAACAGGGGCGTACTCGTAAAGAGGGAAGTCGTTGCAAGAAGACCCACCCTTACTGGGTTTGTGAACACAGACCTAGTGCTCGTCACGGGAAGGAGTACGTACGTCGAGGACGACCAGTACCACAAGTTCAAGAAATCTTTGGATTCGCTCGTAGAAGATATTCCAGATTCGCCGCATTATTCCAACGTCCTCGTGCAGAAATCACTGAACAAGCTCGCAAGAGTTTTGGAAAAGGCGCTCTCAACTGTCGAAATTTCACTACCTGCTAAATACAAGGTAGTGAACGAGCAGCAGCTTGCTTCTTCACAATTCCAGGTCGAGCTCCCTTCAAAGACAAAGGAGAAGGTAAGGCAGATCAAAATCATCGCGGGGACTCCGAGGTTGCCGAGAGAAATTAGGGCAGCAAAGACTACGTTCGGAACGATAAAGGAAGCTCAGCTCAGTGCCTCCGACCTTCCAGTGATGACCACGTCCGATTCAATTATACTCAACCTATCGCATCCGCACATTTCGCAGCTCGCGATGATTCCGGGAATGTACAGGGATCTGACGCTGATGACCTTTGTAGCGGAAGGATTTGTAGATCTACTTGGGATAACGAACAAAGAAGAGTACAAGGACACAGTGGACAAGGTCATCCGAGAAATGCTGAAACTCTATGGACAGGATTCATCGCAAACCGCAAAGGAACCTGACGACAAACCCTCTGACAGCGGCAAAGCGAAACAGTCCGAAAAGTAGAGACCAGTTTCCTCGCAGTTTCGAACTCTTTCGAATATAAGATATAAATCGATTCGTTCGGCACTTTTCGAATTTGAGGCTGCTCTCAAAAGTCATCAACTTGTAGTGGATCCGAACCTTGATTTCTGCGTTGCCGAGGTGAATTTTTACCTAAAGTGCATCCTTTGGCAGCTCCATGTTTGTATTACGCGAATCTGCGTTTTTCGCTAGTCACTATTCTTTATTCGCCAGGATCTGCAAAGACGCTCCAATCTTCTCTCTCACCATGTGCTAATCAAGGATGCATCAAGGCGTGAATTGGGGACGAATCGGACTGACTGCTACTAGTAGTCTAGGAAGCGAGCATGGAAAACGCCAATAAGCAAGCGAGGGCAGAAGAGATGGAGCATCTGAGACAAGAGCATGGATGGACTATGTCGCATGGCTTCTTCCGGTGAAGAGGAAACCTGCGCATCTGAAACGCCTCTGGTGAAATCCAAAAATGAGCATCGAGATCAAAGAAAATCACATCCTGAAAAGGGCGGAGCGGTTCATCGACCGTTGCCCTAGATGTGCGAAGGGCCCCATGCTCGCAGACACTTCAGGCGGAGAGCTGTTCTGCAGCAACTGCGGGTACCTCATCAAGGAAAAGATAGAGGACAGAGGCGTGGAATGGCGCGCATTCTCCTCGGAAGAAGTTAATGAACGCGCCCACACCGGTCCTCCATCCAGCCTCGCGATGCACGACATGGGGCTTGCGACTGTCATAGGGAAAGCGGACAGGGACGCTTCTGGCAAATCGCTTTCCGCTTCGATGAAGGCGACGATAGAGAGGCTTCGAACGTGGGACGGAAGAAGCCAGGTTCATGAGTCTGCCGACAGAAACAGGAGGCAAGCTTTCAGCGAGCTCGACAGGATGGTTGACAAATTGAATGTCGGTGATGCCGTAATCGAGAAGGCTGCCTACATCTACAGAAAGGCGCTCGAGCGTGGGTTGATCCACGGGAGATCGATATCAGCGATGATCGCAGCCTGTCTTTACGCAGCGTGCCGGGATACGGAGACCCCTAGAACGCTCAAGGACATTTCAGCAATCAGCAACATCAAGAAGAAGGAACTCGGACGCTGCTACCGTATATTGTTCAGGGAACTGGAACTCAGGATGCCAGTCGTAGATCCCGTAAAATGTGTTTCGAGAATTGCAAGCAAGGCAAGAGTAAAGGAACGGACTCAGAGGAGAGCGCTCGAAATTCTTAGGCGCGCGGGGGAAACACGTACTTCGGCTGGCAAGGATCCTATGGGCCTTGCCGCCGCAGCTCTTTACGTCGCATGCGTCCTTGAGAAAGAGGATAAGACCCAGAAGGACTTGGCGGACGCGGCTAGCGTGACTGAAGTGACGATAAGAAACAGGTACAAGGGACTGAAGGCGATTTTGGATATGTAGTTAGGCCTTCCAGTTGATGAGCCGTCCGGCACGCACATGTATGTTTTGTTGATCATCAAGCGCAACAGGCGTTTCATCAATCAAATCAAAAAGTCTTCACGCTTGGCGCGGCACTATCTCAATTCCCTGCTCATGGAGCTTGAATTTCGCCAACCCTTCGAAAATTCTACCGCAGTGACAGGTGCATGATTTTCCGTTGAAAGAGACGGAGGATAGATAGTGAAGCGCCATTTGCTTATTCAGTCTTGGGACGGCTCGTCTTCAGCTTCTCCCGCGGTCCTTGTCTTGCCCTTTTTCTCCACAGGATCTGAGATTCCACCCTCGGTCACCATGAAATTGGTGTCGCCGTACGGGTGACATGGGCTGTCGATCATTATCGCCTTTCTCTCCTTCCCTGCCTTGCGCAGGTAGATCCTGTACGTGGAAGCGTGTCCGATGATGTTTCCTCCAGCCGGCTTTGTCGGATCTCCGAAGAAAGTGTCTGGAGTGGACTGGACCTGGTTTGTGATGATGACAGCGACGTTGTAAATCTCAGCGATCCTCTTTAGCCTGTGCATGATCCCGTTCAGCTTCTGCTGCCTCTCCGACAGATTCCCTCTGCCCAGAAACTCGGCTCTGTGCAAACTGATTATGCTGTCCACGATCACGAGCTTGACATTGTTCCTTTCCTCCTATGTCGCACGGGCTCTCTTTATTGTGCAAACATTTTGGTTGTACAGGAAAGCTGTTGATGACGAGAAATCTCTTGTCCAGCGATATGGCGAAGCATATTTGAGCTACAAGAGAGTAGTCCCTCGATGGATTCCCAGCCCGAGAAAGACAGCAATTTATTAAGAACATTGATAGTTCTAGGAAATCACTTCATTTGAATTCAAAACTACCAAAGTATAGGAACTGACAACTCCGTCCTTTTTTCTGGCCGACTGGCTGAGAATAGGTGGGCCATGGATTTCAGATTCATTTTAGGCGTTCTGTATCGGACTTCATAATTGATTTAATTAACACATGCATAACTTTCGATCAGGTACTTTCAATTGACAATGTACGACCAAGATACGATGGCAAAAATGGATGAGATGGCAGAGAATGAAAAGATAGCAGCGATTGTGCGCGCTTCGAGGCCTCAGGTCTCGGTGATTGGCGTCGGTGGAGCCGGCTGCAACATTGTCTCTTGGGTCAAAGATAAGAGAGGCGGGGTCGCGGGAGCAAAGCTCATCGCCGCAAACACTGACGCGATTCACCTTAGCATCGTGAAGGCCGACAGGAGAATTTTGCTCGGCGAAAAAACGACCGGCGGTATGGGCGCAGGTGGTTACGCTGAAAGGGGAGCGAAGGCCGCGATGGAGTCCATCGAGAAGGTAAAGAAGGACACTGCAGGATCCAACATTATCTACATTGCAACAGGATTGGGCGGAGGAACTGGAACTGGAGCTTCGCATGTGATTGCGAGCGCACTCAGACCATCTGGCGCTTTGATGATTGGAGTTGTCACTCTTCCTTTCGCAGTTGAAAGATTCAGATTCAACAGTGCAAAGGACGGTCTACAGAAATTGAAATCCCACTGCGATTCAGTGGTTGTAATAGACAATAACAAACTTGCAAAGATAGCCGGCGATCTTCCGCTAAAGGAAGCGCTAGGCGTCGCAAACGAGCTAGTCGGTGAATTTGTAAAGGGTATCACCGAGACCATCACAACAGCAAGCTTGATCAACATCGACTTTGCCGACCTACGCGCAATCTTGGAAAAGAGAGGGTTGGCCGCAATCGGAGTTGGTGAGTCTTCTGGCGACCACAGAGTTGAGAGGGCAGTACAGATGGCTCTGGATGCACAACTTTTGGACATCAAGGACTCGACGAAGGCTTTCGGTGTTCTGATCCACGTTTCTGGTGGTGAAGACATCAAACTCGACGAGGTAACTCAGGCAGGGGAAATGGTTACTCGAACCCTTCCAAACAAGGCGCGAGTGGTCTGGGGAGCGCGAGTAGATCCTTCGCTTCGCGGCAAAGTAAGAGTTATGGTTGTCCTTACCGGTGTTGAAAGCGCTTTCGCTCCAGAGAAATCTAACCCGATGGCACGGATCATTAGAGCAAGAAACTGAGCCTCAAGTTGCGGGAACGCTGGTCAGCAGATTCAATCGCTGGCCAGCAACCAGAATTCATTCATAACAGATGAATAGTATTCAACTTGATCGAAACCTTTGCTTTCTGCGGGACATGCGTCTTACACATCAATTCCTTGAGATCATTGCCGTTTTGCATGAATTAACCAAGGAATATTTACGCGGTCTTACATGAAGGATAAATCTCCAAGAATGGAGATTAGACTAAACCCTAAGCGTGCATGCATAAAAAAGCGGAAAAAAATCACTCGAAAAGGGGAAATTCTCTTCCCTGACCAGAGATTCTCTCTGGATCTGGAGAAAATGCGTGGCTGACGGCAACAAAAAGTGAAAATGAAAAATTGGCGATTGACACTA
>DATLTL010000170.1:0-2042 GCA_035533635.1 Nitrososphaerales archaeon | reverse complement strand
CAAAGTCGTGCTTGTAGCATTGCCTTCTGCCGCCAGTCCGGAGACTCTGTTCCGTCCAGTAGCATGGCTTGTACGCCGCATGCTTGTACTTCCCGATTAAAATCTCTCTTTCAGACAGATGCAATGTTGACGCCTATTGATATGTTTCATTTAGAGTTTCCTTACAAGAAGAAGCTTTGTTCTAACTCCCGACTAATACCGTGCTTGAAATCCTCACGAGACCACTACAAAAGTTGAGCTGGTGTTTTGGATCACTTCTTGAAGCGATTCGATTATGGCAAATATGTGGTAAGTTCCTATGGTTGCGTTCTGAGCGACCGGAAAAGTGAATGAAGCTTCCCCGCCAGCATCGGTCGTGAAGCTGAAGATCTGATAACCAACCTGGCTCGGAGAATTCACCTGCAGGGTACCCGGGACTGAAGAAACCTGATAGCCTCCTTGAACTATCTCGATGACAATCGTTTGGTTTTGTCCTGCGGTGATCGGATTAGAGGCATAAGCGAATGAAATGATGTAAGGTAGGGAAGCAGTTTGCGGAGGAGCCGAGATTATAGAGCTAGTCGCAGTCACGCCAGTATTATTTGAGAAACCAATGTAGATGAAGACAAAAGTTGCTACAAGGATCATAACTATAGCGACAATTGCGACAAGTACAGTCCCCTTCATATTGAATCACCTTATTTCGTATAACATAAAGTTTGACGCAAATGCGGATAGAATGTTAGTAAACTTGTGATTTCGCATTTTCTAGCACATGAATATTAAATAACTGCTGAAAATTGCGATGGCTCGTTTGCCTTACTCGCCGTCAGTGAGAATTGTTAGCCTTCTCATTGTTATTACAACACTTGTAGGGTTTGGCGTTGCAGGTGCAATAGGATTGACAGGCGCGCGAACTGCAATGTCAATCAATGTTGGAAGTGTGAATTCGCAAGTGAACGGCGCTTCGGAATCCATCAGCGTGCCGGTTTCACTCCGGAACCCAGGACCTCTTTCGTTAAACGGGATCGACGTTGTCATAACTATCTTGGACGTTAATGGAACGCTTTTGTCTACAGGTGGTGGCGGTCCGCTTTCACTAGCCAGCGGAGCTTCAGGACAGCTTCCGATCAGAATTTTGTTTGACCTTAGCCAGGTTCAGCAGAGCACTCTACGGATGCTTGCGACTACCAATGAGAATCTGACGCTCAGGGTATCTCTGGAGGCATCTGCTTCCTCTCTCACAAGCATGTCTGCAACAATTGACACTCCTTACAAGTGGGGAGCGCCGGTCAGCAATCTGCAACTTGGGGCAATATCAACCTCTTCGTATAACGCGACAGCTGTAAAGATCAGTCTGCCGTTGAGCTTTACTGATGCCTCGCAGAATTTCGGGGTCAGCGGGACGGTGAGCGGAACGATTCTTGGTCAGGCAGGGAATATTGTTGGAACAATCAATTCGCTCAATGTCAATGTTGGTACCCAGAGTTCGTTTGCGGATCAACTCACGGGATTCATTGATCAGTCAGCACTGGCTCAAAAAACCGTTACATTTCAGTTGGTGTTTCAGACTACATTCGGAACCTTTACGGAAGATCTGGTAGAGAATGCCTAGAATTCTCGATCTTCAAATTTCAACACCGCGACTCATTGGTAGAGTGATCCTCGCAGTCATTCTTGCTGGAATTGATTTCTTCATATTTTACGTCTTGATATCGCCCAAAGACACTTTCATCTTGCATTACCTTCCCGCAAACATCTCATCGACTCTGAGTAATGCCATTTCGAGTTTTGTTAGCCCTACACTTCCTTTGATCGGCCTAGTCATTGTCGCATTGATCTTTCTTGATCAAATATTCAAGGGCACCAGAATCGAAGGTGGATTCCTAATCATTATGGGCGGCATTTTCGCATGGTACACATATACAGTCTTTCAAGGAGGAACAATGAATCTGAACATCCCCAGCGGATTGATTCAAAATATCTCAGGCAACATTACCTTGCACGCAACTTTACTCATGTGGTTATTCATCTTGCCATCTCTCTTGTCCATTTTGAAGGGC